>CATXZX010000056.1 GCA_958404085.1 uncultured Prevotellaceae bacterium
GGACCGCCCGTTGCTGAAAAACGCATACGGCCAGTATTTGATAAAACTGATTGAAGAATAGCACATAAGCGGGCTCAGTCTATGTCCTGCAGTGTGGATAGAGTGGAATCTTAACCGTATACGGCGGGTGGTGGTAGGCTTGTTAATAGTAGAACCGGATGTTTCATAAGATTCATTGGCTGTTGTGCGTATGTTTCTTTCTGACAGGAAGAACGGCTCAGGCAGTAGATAAGAGTACGTATATGCTGGTTTTCGAAAACGGAAACCGGCATGTGGCTGTTGCGGCAGTTCCGTTGAATCAGGTGGGCATGGCGTTCGGGGTTATGGATAGTCTGCTGCTTTCCGATGGAACGTATGCTTCAGTCAATGACTCTTTCCGGTGGACTGTTACGGCGCGTTCCGAAGGTGGGTTCTACCTGAAAACACAGGACGACAGATGGTTGCTTCCTCGTGTTCCGACATCTCAGCATGCCGCAGGTTTACGGTTGTCGGAGCAGAACGAGGCTGATGCTTACTGGGAACTGATGGAGGATGGACTGCTGACGGGGTATGTTTCTCCGTCGGCCGAACCGCGGATTATGGTCTACCGTAAGGGGACTGCAGTCAGTGGGTTTACGACCGATACGCCGCAGGCTTTGGACAACCCGGTCGAGGGACAAATGTCATTTGTACGGATTATTCAGGCGGCTCCTTTGCAGCGGATGATACGGGATGCGGGCGGACTTGTGACGCTTGAGGGCGGATGGAGCTATCAAAAACTGAAGGCTTTGGATTGGGACAGTATAACGGCATTGGACCTGACGCATATCGTATTGCCTTCGTGGCCTGTCCGGTGGAACCGGCGTCCGGCGGATAGCAATGCGCTGGTTTATGTATCGGAGGTTCAACGTCCGTTTGTTTCGAAAGAATGGTGCAATGTGGTCTTGAAGGAGGATGATGAATCGCTGAATAGGGCATTGACGCCTATTGAACTGACGGATGGCATGCCTTTCTATGTACCTTATGCGTTTCGCGTCGGACCGGACTCGTTGGTCTACACCCGTTATCCGAAGGATGATGGGTATTGGGAAAGTATTTATTTGCCGTTTGCCGTGGCAGACTGGCCGGCTGATTTTCTGTTGGCCTTGCGCGAAACTGGAGATAGCGGAGCTGCCTTATGTTTTGCTATGGCAACAGCCTTGCCGGCTTATACGCCTGCCATTTTCCGCTATGTGGGTAATACGTACTACGATGGTCCGATGAGGTTGACGGCTGTTCCTGGCGTAGTGGCACGAACTGTGTGTGACGACGAGGGCGGAATGTATGGCTTGGCAGGTACGCTGAGTCGTTTGGATGTAACGGACTCTTTTCAGCGGATTTATTTGCTGAATCCTACAGGACAAAAGTTTTCGTTGGCTGCTGCGCAGAGTTATGTGAATCCGTTCCGTTGTTATTACCATGCCTCGCAGCAGGAAAAACACGATGTCCGGTTCAGTATAACAGATGGTCTGGTTGCGGTCCGTCCCGTTGCGGGGGCTTCGGCGACGCAGAGATATGATGTGTATACCTTGTCCGGTATCAGTTTGATGCAGGATGGGACATGGAAAGAAGTACGTGAAAAACTGATCCCCGGCCTGTATATTATAAATGGAAAAGTAACAAGAGTACAATAAACTAATAAAACTGAATAGAATATGGTAATAGGAATAGATTTCGATGGAACAATTGTCGAGGACAGGTATCCCGAAATAGGAAGGGAGCGTCTCTTCGCAACTGAGACATTGCGTAAATTAATAGAGGACGGACACCGCCTTATTTTGTGGACGGTACGCGAAGGTGATTTGTTGGACGAGGCTGTTAAATGGTGTGAGGAGCGTGGCGTAGTATTTTATTCGGTGAATAAAGACTACATAGAGGAAACGGCCGGTAGCCGCCATTTCAGCCGGAAAATTAAGGCAGACGTGTTCATCGACGATCGGAATATCGGAGGAATTCCCGATTGGGGCGTTATTTATGAACTGATATCGAAACGGATGACGTTGGAAGAATATCTGATGAATGGTGGAGAAATGGTTTCGAAACAGCCGCATAAGAAACGCTGGTGGCAATTGTGACAATTTGCGGTGAGATTATGGTATAAGAAAATGGGCAGTTTTTTAATTCTGCCCATTTCTTTTTCGTATTTGCCGGATAGTTATGATGATTGTAGCTGTGCTTCTTACAAACGGGGCGGCAAGCATATATAAATTCATGCTTGCCGCCCGCTTATGGTAAAGGTTTATTTAAAATTCGAACATTAGAAATATAAGTAACGACGATCTTTTACGTTTGCTTTCAGCCATAATTCATAACTGAAGTTGCTGGCTGCGCGCATGTTGATTTGGTTTATACGCATCTCTTCGGCTTTTTCGTTGTAAGTATCCTTAGACTGTGTACGCGAAAGTACCTGATACATGAATACTCCGTTGTTTCCTTTCACCGGACCGCCGAATTTATTCAATTGGGCACCAGCTACGCAACCTGCTACGGCGGGTTCGGTAGAACCTACGGCACGGATGTATGCCGGAATACCGAATGAGATGGATAACGTGTCGACAGATACGTCTTTAACAGCTTTGGCCTGTTCAAGGTTGGAAACGTTTTGCAGTGAAGCAATGATTTTTTCTGCTTTCTTGTCACGTTTAACCATTGCTGCGACTTCATTCTTTACATCTTCGAGGGGACGATAGCCTTCTTCGTAGATTTTGGTTAATGCGATGACAAGTAAATGATCGTTGTTGCCGCATTCGTACAGCGGGGAGGTCTCGCCTTCTTTCGCCTCGAATACCCAGCGGAGAGCATCACGCGTAGACGGGATATTTGCTACGTAATGTACGCTATTGGGGAACTCTGAACTTTCGATTACATTGTATCCGTTTTTAGCTGCATTGGCTTCCATATCTTTAAGTGTGGGGTTGGAAGCAACAAAGCGGCTGAAGTCGTTGTATGCCTTGGAATAAGTTTCTTTGCTGAACTCGATAGGACGTTTGATAACGGCCAAATCGTATTTTGTAGTCATGCCCTTACGGCCGGTAACCTGAGCGATAACGCGTCCCTGGCCCATAGTCGTTTTTTCGATGGCATTGACATTCATACTGTTGAGCAGTGTAATGAATTTAGCATCTTCTTCACCCATCGTAGAGCCTTCGTAAGCGCGGGAAGATAACCATTGTTTGATGCCGGATTGCTTATAATTTTTGGCAACAGCTTCAAAGTCTGCACCAGCTTTGAGTGCATTGTAAATACTGTCGGCGCGTTTGTTCATATCGTCCTCTGTGACACCAACCACTTGGATTGTACGGAATTCGATAGAGTCGGGAAGTGTTACTTTATTCTTTAGTTTGAGAATATTCATGGTGTTGTCTGCCGCATTGAGGTAAGGGCCCTTTACAATTCCTGTATTGATGGAATCAAGTTCGGACTGAATATCTGTCGGGAAAGCATTCTTGGTAAGCGGAACCGGCGAGTATGCAATTACAGAATTACTCTGGCGGACAATACGTGCTTCTTCTCCGTTTTCGTTACGAAGTTGTTCTGCCAAATCATTCATTTCCTTGGAAAGTTCAGCCTTATCTTTTTCGCTGGCAGTAACCTGGAAATCTACATACTTGATGACACGGCGCTCTTCGGGGATACGGAACAATTCTTTCTTGCTGTTGTACATGGCTTTCAGTTCGGCGTCTGTAACCTGGATGTCGTTATCTGAAATAGCCGTGTAGGGGTAAGATACAATGATTGCTTCGTTCTTGTTTACCCGATCGTCGTATGACATTTTACTAACGATAGGATTGGAAATAAATGTCTTGACAAACAAAGTTTGGTATTTCTCGTTGAGAAGCGACTCTCTCAGCGATTTTTCAACAAATCCCCAGAATTTGTACAGATTCTGATAATATTCCATGTATTCGGCGGGTATTTGTTCCGGCTTGTTCTTCATGTTGTCGTATTCAGTCAAGAAATTTTTCAACATGTTTGCATCAAACATTCCGGTCTTTTCATTTCTGAATGGAGTCTGCTGCAGTAACTGGTGTTTCCCGGAGCGGATAATTTCTTCCATTTCGCCGTCTGTTACGGTAAGGCCTAATTTTTGAGCTTCATGTTCGATAAGTTTGTTGTTCACGTATGTTTGCCAAACCTGATCCTTTAGGGAGTTCAACTCATAATCGTTCAACGAAGAAATACCGCGCATGAACTTGAACGCTTCGGTATATTCGTCCACCATGTTTTGATATTCCTGGACGTTGAGTTTTTCGTCATAAATTTTACCGATTTGTTGCTTTTCCTGATTGGAAGTCGTTTCCATCGAGCGGAAAAACTCTTCGGCAATAAATGCAAAGAGCGCTAAACCGATAACGGCTATCAAGAGCGTTCCTTTGCTTCTGATTTTTTGTAATGCTGCCATTCGTTTTTGTTTTTTATTTTTTTTACTTGTTATTTTATTCTGCATTAAGGCGTACAAAGATAGTAAAAAGGTGTGATTCAACGGTACTTTTTGCTCAAAAAGTCCGGTTCTTTACTTACAGAAGGTGTTCCTGTGGATTTTTGCGGTCGAGGATTTACGTCTTTATAAGCTGTTTTATTGTTGTTTCTATACTATTATTCGTTATTTGCGACTGGGATTCCGGTACTGTCTGTCGGTGCATTTTCTTCTGGAACAGGGAATATCGCAGCCGAGTTGTGTATATAGTATTCGGTCATCTGTTCGTTTGAACGGAACTGGTCTCCCTCAATCTCTTGGTCGGGTTCGACGATTCTCATGTGGCTGTCGGAATATACGATGTGTTGGTCCATATTCCAGAATAGTTTGTCAGTCCAGAATTTTGTACCTTTTTGATTTTTGATGAATACGCGGCCACGTAGTTCCCATAAGTTCTGATTGTACCAATATGCAGTATCGGCCGTTATATATAGCTCGATATGAAATTTTTCATCGAATTTTTCCAGAAAAATACCTTTTTCGAATGTCTGACGCGGGGGCTGTGTGCGATCATATACTTTCCATTCTTCCGCGATAATCTTGTATCGGATAATTCCGGAATCCGAGATGAGCTTCGATACGCCATAGGATGTCATGACCGGAATTGAGTCGCGTTCCGTGACAGCTTTGGCCGTAGGAGTCGCATCTTCCGTGCATGATGCCATAAGTGTAAATAACAGAAGAAACATGGCTACCATGTTTCTCCATATGTATATGCGAATTTCTTTTTTCTGTACAGATTGATTCGACGGCATGTCTCCAAATGCTTTGCTGTGATTACTTGACTTTCCACTTCATGAACCATCGTTCATTAAATGTCAGGCCTACACATAAGCGGAAGTAGTTTTCTGTTATCATATGACTCATTTTCGGACTGACATGTTCCCATTGAGCCGAAATGTTGAGTATGGAACGGTTATTGTAGTTGTTGATAATAGGTATGCCTATACCCATGCTGACACAATAATTGTTTGCACCGCTTTGACCGTTGATGTTGGTGTATGGAGTCGTGTAGGAAAAACCGGCGCGGTACAGAATATGGTCGCGATAGCGTACACCGAAACGATTGGGATAGTATTCTGCACCGATTGCAAAGTGGTGACGGTTCGAAAATGCTCCTTTTCGGGGTTGATAAGTAGGAGTCCCATCGGGTGCATTGCCCAATTCCGGAAATTTCGCATTTTTCCATAATTGGGTCGTGTAATCGAATCCTAACCGGAGTGAGTTCTTGTACAACCATGTCAGGCCTATACCGAATGAATGAGGCAATTCGAATGCATTCGATGTGCGGATTGTATCGCCGCTTTCTACGCTTCCGTTGTTGTATGTCAGACGCTGGCTGATAAATTGCGCCTGTGCGGCTATAGGATGTCCTATACCGTATGTCGCACCCCAAACAAGATAATTCCTGGCGTTGATTTTTTGTTCGTATTGTATACCGAAATCAATTTTATATG
This sequence comes from uncultured Prevotellaceae bacterium, assembly GCA_958404085.1. Taxonomy (GTDB): domain Bacteria; phylum Bacteroidota; class Bacteroidia; order Bacteroidales; family Bacteroidaceae; genus Alloprevotella. The sequence goes on from CATXZX010000056.1 coordinate 5,953, forward strand.
TGCTGATATTTGCTTGATAATTACGTCTTAGAGGCTGAATGTAGCTGTCGCTGAACGATGATTGCGTTGTGTGTGAATAATCTCCCCATAGATAGGATAGATTTGTACCGATGGAGAATGCAGTCAAAGGTTTCCATCCTATACCGATGTAGGCATAGTGCAGGCCGCCGTCTCCACTGTATGTTGTAGTTGTAGTCTGCCTTTCGAGCCCGTCGATGCTCTCCATAGCCTGTGTACTCGAAGTATTGTAGCCAATGGTACTAAAGGGCATAAGTCCCAATGAGACACCAACATTTCTCCAGGCCCGGAAACCGATGTTCAAGTAATCTATGGACGTATTGTTGGCATTTATCTTGGTTCCGCCTTGCGAGAAATTGGTCTTTTGCAGCGACATGCCGAAGTCGAGCAAAAACGTCAGCGAGTCTATGGCCGAATACGATGCCGGATTTTGTGAGTTCAGTTGGTCATTGCTACGCATACCCATGGCTACACCGCCCATTCCTTTGTTGAAACCGTTGGCTTGGTCGGAAAGAAGGCCGAAACCATAGCGAGAGTAGGGTGAATTACTGCCGTTCGTTTGTGCATGAAGCAGATAGGGAAGCGTTACCAATACAGCTGCAAGCAGCAACGTCTTTCTATTCTTGTTTGTCATTATTGTATTCTAATATGCAATTGAGTCCGCGTGGAACTAAAAATTTATCTGCAAAGATGATATTTTTTATGGAGTTGTCAAAATTAAAACTATTGCCACCCGTTAAAAAAACAAAAAGGTCCGGATGTTTTCTTTTATAAGTCCGGATGTATCCCTCCATTTCGTGTTTTATTCCGGATAGTGTACCGCTACGCATGGCTGTTTCGGTATCGTAACCGACAGCGGGACATGGTCCTTCAGTGGCGATGAGCGGAAGGCGGTTCGTTCCTGTATGCATGGCCTGCAGGCGCATTTGTATGCCTGGAGAAATGTTTCCTCCGAGGTAACAGCCCGTGGCATCTACAAATTCATAGGTGATACATGTACCCGAGTCAATAATTAATAGATGATGTCCCGGACATTGCGCAACGGCTCCTATCGCAGCTGCCAAACGGTCGTATCCCAATGTCTCGGGAGTACGGTAGGAATTCCGGATAGGAACCGGAGTTTTTTCGTTTAGCATGATCAACGGGATAGCGATGGATTGGAGCATTTGTTTTACTTCCGGCGTCAGTTCTATCACAGAAGATACAATGCCACGCGAACACGGGCATCTCCGAATAAAATCCGGTAGTTCTTTAAGCGTTTTGTTTGATGTTACACAACAATCTACCGGTGTACCATTGCGGAATGCTACAATTTTTGCTGTTGTGTTTCCGATGTCGATGATGAGATTCATGTCGGATTAATCTGCTGCAAAAGTACAAAAATATGGGAAACTGGCTATCCGGAAACGTGTTTTTATTCAGGATAGGTTTGTTATAGCCTTGTTCCTTAAATGCTTATTGTTGAAATGGTCGTGGATAGAGCGGCGTAGGTCAGAACAAAAGTCGGATAAATCTTGTAATGGATGGGAATAACTGTTTCTTCCTTTTGTAGTCCCCGTACTTTCGAAATGATAATACCTTTTTTTGTCGGAGAAGGTTGGAAGGGGGGCACAATCAAATGTTTTTGGAAGTCAGCACCTGTGTAGTCGAAGAGTTTATACAAAGATTCTTTGGAACTCCACCTTATCATCTGCTCAGTATGCGTATCCTTCGAATTTATGATTCGGTTTTCGGAGTCAGGAGTATATTCCTCCGGGCTAAAAACCCTGGAGGCAATTTTTCGGATAATATTCCTTTTATCGGATTCTATATCCATTCCGATTTCCTGTTTTCCTAACGCCAGTGCCACATAACCGGTCGTGTGTGAGATGGAAATCTTTGTATCGGAATTTGACAGATAAGGGCGTCCTGTGGGAAAGTAGGCTATGCAGGAGTCGTTTCCAAGGTAACTATGTAGGATAACACGTGCGGTTAACCATTCTTTCCGGCGTTTCGCTATGCCGATTTTGTCGAGGCCTTTTGCGTATTGTTTATGAAAAGGTTCCGGTATCAAATGGAACAATTCTTCTTCCGGTTCCTCGGTTTTCCAGATAACAATAGATAGGTTCTGGCTATGTATTTCATCGAATATCGGCATTCAGGGCGAGTGGGAATGAGTGCGGGTACGGAACTTAAAACGGAAGTTGTCCGTCTTTTTGTGAAGGGGTGGCCTGATTGTGCGACATCGCTGATTGGGACGTTCCGGTACTGCTATCGGAAGATGTGCGTG
>CATXZX010000057.1 GCA_958404085.1 uncultured Prevotellaceae bacterium
CCCGGTTTCAGCAGGCTGCGAGAAAATTCGCTCCGGTTGCCGTCCCCCTCCCGGTTTTTAGGCTGTCTGTCTTTCCTTGCAAAATAGAGGGATTGCAGTTCGGCATGGAAGCGTTCCATGTTTACGGTCAGTTCGGTGCCGTTCGAGTACATCCGCACTTTCAGCTCGCGCCGGTTCCTCGGTATGAAAAGCCTGTTGCCGCCGCTGAACGATGACACGGTTTCCCTTCCGGCTATATCCTCCACCGTGTTCCCTTTCACAAAGTAGCAGGTTTTAAACGACTTTACCCCGTCTATGCCGCACAGTCCGGCAAACAGTTCCTCCTGCGTGTTCTTTTGGTGGGGGATTTGGACATCCGTGTCGCGGCCCGTGCCGTCCATCCATTCCTCGATGGAGACATTGCCTGAACGGTAGTTGCGATCCAGCCGCCTGATGCGTACCGACCCTGCGAGGTAGCGCAGAATCTTCCAGTAGATGCGTGTGAGCACGAGTGTAGGGTCCGCACCAGTTTCCAGTTCCACCTCCGAGAAGAGACTCAGCTCGTTTTCGGGAGAAGTGTTATCGTATATCCGGATGTCTTCCTCTCGCAGGTTCTCGCAGAGATTGCGGTGCCTGTGAAAGAAAGAGAACACGCGGCTGCGCAGTTCCGAAGTGTTCTCTCCGAACGGGGAAAGGTACAGCGTCATGGAATATCGTCCGGTCCAGATATTCCCGGCCTTTATCTCTGTATTCTCTATTTCAGGAAACTCGGCAAGCAGCAGTTTGCGGTAATCCTCCGTAGTAACAGGAGCGGTCGGATAGACCGCCTCGGGCAGGAAAAGGCCGTACCGTTCGGGAACAAAGTTACCGTCCTCGTCCGTCAGGTAGTCTCGCAGGTCAAAGTCCAGCTTGTAGTCGAGTTCCGTGAGGGCATAGTTTACGATGTCCGCAGCCGTTACGCCGGAATCACTCGGATTGTAGTCCGTCCATACCTCTCCCGACAGCCGTTGCAACTCATCGAGCGTGTTCCGCTGCAACTTCTCATACAGTGCCCCGTCCGGGCCTTCACGTTCTATGTACAGTTTCTTTTCCTCCATAAGTTACCTGCCTGATGATGTCTCCGTATAACTCCAAAGTTCCTGTATGCGGTAATGGAGAATGCTCTCCCCATACTTTTTCCTCTTCCCCTTGATTTGCAGGAACAGACGGCTTCCGTATCTCGTCCAGCGGAAGCGAACGGGACTGTTCCAGAAGCCCCAGCCGCTCTTCTGCGGGGAAGAAAGTTTCGGACGGCGGCCTTCACACAGGCTGACAGTCGCCTCCGAGAGGCGGTAAGTGCCGTGGTTCGTCCTGTAACCGGCAATGATGTGGAACATGCAGCAACCGGAAACCCGGTCTTTCCACCTGTCCGATACCGGCAGATCGTGCCAGATGCCGTCGGCATTCACCGTGCCGTCCGTGACGGAAGTGTCCTGTGCGGAAACCGGCTCTCTCTTTTCTTCCTCCGGTTCTTCAATCACGGGTTCGGGAACGGGCATGACCTCTTCCGGCTTGTCATCGTCCACAAAGTTGTACATGGAGTCGATAAGCGCGGCGAAATGTTCCTCTTTCGGGACGTTTCCGCTGCGGAAATAAGACTTCAAGGTCTGTCTGCTGTATCTTTTGTCTTCTGCCATATCTTTGTCCTTTTATTGTATCTTGAAATTGGAATCTATCACTGCCTCGTCAATTCCTTCCATCGGCGGAAGGAACTCCAGCCCCCTTACTTCGGGTATCAGTACCGTCCATACAGGGTGTCCGTCTCCGGGTATACGGAAGTCGTTCTCCTCGCGTATGTCCGTTACGTCTATTTCGGGCACAGTGCCGTTTATGCTTATCTCCAGCAGCTTCGCCACACCGGAATCATTCGCAATCTTCGTGTGCAGTTCCTTGTAGGAGTATCTCATGCCGAGTTCAGGCAGCCCACCTTCCGCTATCCATGCCGCGAAGTAGTCCTTTATGGTACGGCGCAGCCTGCGTCTTACCTCCCCTTCATCGCGGACGCTTTGACTCAATACCGCCTTGCAGCCTATCCGTATCTTGAGGTATTCCGGATTTCTCACCGCTACGTCCACGAACGGCGATACGCGAGCGGATACCCACCGTTCAATCTCCGCTATCTGCCATGCCGGGGTGAACAGATACGGTACGCCTTCCGTGCGAGAGAAGACCACGATATGCACCGTGCGGCCGGTCTTTCCGGTCTGGGGCAGGCAATGCGCCTTTTCTATATACGGGAACTGCTCCAGTATCAGCTGCTCGAAATCTTTCGGAGCGACGGCCCGGTTGCGGTGGGCGATGCGCTCGTCCTGCCGGCACGATACCGTGTCCGCACTCTCCGCCTGCCTGCCCCCGAATCCGGGCAAGGGCTGAAGGACGGAAGCGATGCGGGCGTTCTCCTGTTTCGGCTGTCGGATTGTTCCTGCCGGGATGGAAATGCCATCCCCATTCTCAGCCGTCACGAGAATACAATTCAGGTAAACGGACTTCAGGGCAAGGCACTGCGAGGCATCGCCCTCGATACGGGCACGCAGGGTAAATGGGGAACGGATATCCAGTTCTTCCGGCAGGCGGAACTCGATGTATCCGTTGCGAGTAAGCCCTTCCGTGTCTTCACAGAACATGTCTTCTGCATCCAGCTCTTTCCAGCCTCCGGCATCGGGATATTCCCAATGCAGCACGGGGAACGGCGTGTTTTCCTGCGCCCCGCTGTTTTCATCTGCTACGATGTTCTTCCGCAGGAAGGCGAGGTCGGCGTACATCCTTATCCGCCTGTCGCTCCGGAAACCGGCAAAGCGGATATACAGGTTGCGGTCCGAACCGGTGTCTTCCACCACGGGGCAGTTTTCTCCGGAAACCGGAAGCCTGCACGGGGAAATATCACCGAGCGGCGTTACTCGCGACAGCTTTACTTCCAGTCCGCTGTCCTCCCTGCTGCTCCACGTGGCACGGTAAGACAGGCTTGTTTCCGCAAAGCATGGCAGGACAGGCTGACGAGGTACCTCACGCTGCTTCTTGTTCCTGCCATTCCAACTCATCACCTCTGCAAAAAGCCTGCGGTATTCCTCCATGCCGAAGCCTATCTCCGGGCTGACAAGCACGGCACGAAAACTCCGGCCTCTGTCCGTATCGGCGAGCCTGTCCTTGAAGGTGAAACGGATGCGTCCTTTTTCCGCCGGCTTGCCGTCCTCTTCCCTGAAAAGCGGTTGCGGAGAGCCGCCACAGGCTATCCAGTCTTCTGCCGTGCGATAGGAGGTGGCAATGCGGAACGAGGCGTTTGTCAGCCTGTTGCCTTCGTAGTGGCGGTAGATGCCGGCATAGCCGTCCGGGGTCTGCGGCAGCTTGTCCCAGCGGATGTGCAGGGAGACTTCCGTGAGCGGAAGGCAATCCGTTTCTTCATGGCCGAACTTGAACCATGAGCCTTTCTCGCCTGCGATGCCCAGTGGCATGAACGGCTGTGTGGTGTCTATCTCGCCCAACTCATTCTGGAGCCTGAACCGGCGTATGCCGTCCGCTTCTACAGTTATCTCTATATGGTTGAAAGCCCATGCTCCGGTAAGTGCTTTCGGGTAGTTGCCTTTTGAGGTCAGTATGCGGATGCAGGGATATCCTGTGGCCGTGCCGTGCACCTCGTCCGTGCAAGGTGACAATATTCCTGTGGCGTCATCTGTTGTAAAGGTAAAGCGGATGCCTCTGCCGGTGTCGGCGACCTCATCTAAAGCGCACGGTAGCCAGCCTTTCTCCGTGCTTGCTTCGACGGTGAAGGCGGTTTTGTCGATTCCGGGCATGGGCGCTCCGACAGGGTTTTCCGAACAGAAAGTGATGCCTATCCTTCGCCTTCCTTCCGAAAAGCGGAACATCCGCGATTCCAACTGCCAGCCGCTGCATACCGGGGTGGCCGTGCGGCTGCGGAACAGCAATACGCCTTCGCTGTTTTCCGAAACGGGCACTTCGTGGGAGAGCAGCCGCGTGCGTCCGTCCCGTTCATCGGTAAACAGCGAGCATATCCGCCCGATGCGTCCTGCGGTCAGTTGTTCCGACCGGGTGGTGCGGTAGAGCAGTTCTTCGCCTGCGGCGTTCTGTCCTGCCGTGAAAGCGAAGCCTTCGGGCAGGAACAAGTTGCGGCCTGCCGGGGTAACGACAAGGTATGCGCTGTCCTGCACGGTATTCCGGCCTTTTGTCTTGAGTATTTCCTTGTAGTAGAACTCCGGCAGGGACCGGAGCATATCGTTGAAGCGTTCCGCCGTGGAGCCGTAGTTGCGGATGAAGGCCAGCAGCAGAGCCAGTGCAGGGTCCATGCGGCCTCCCGCCTCTATCATGCGGATATAGCCCTCGCGTCTGCGCTGTATGTTGCTGAGCGTCTGGAGTATACGGAACCATGCGGTGTGGCTGGGGGCAAGAGCCTGCGCATTCAATGCAAAGAAACGAGGTCTGCCCTCTCCGTACAGGGCATCGTCCAGCAGCTTGCGGATGGAACGGGCCGCCTGCACGGAGGCATCGGCATTGCGGTCTCCCGGCGTGCTCCACCTGCCGAGCACGTAGCCGTCGAGCCGCCTTATCCATTCGTCGAACCGGTGGCGCATGGAGGTTTCCATTCCGGTGCTGTCCGAGGTGCCGATGCTCCGGATGAACCGTTCACCTGAGGACTCCGTGTCCGTGTGCAGGATGTCGGCAAGGACGGTCAGCACATGGTTGCTCCACACCTTGCCAAGCGTAGTGGTTTCCTTGCGGTCGCTGTCGTAGCACTCCGTTCGCCCGGGCACGGACATGAGCCAGTAGAGCAGTTCCATGCGGTCGGTTTCCAGTGCCGGAAACTCGCCGAGCCGGGCATTGTGGGAGAGGTATTCCTCACGCGACAGCCCTTTTCCGATATATATGTCCTTGCCTCTTTTCATGTCGTTACAGGATTAAGTCGGTGCCTTCGTTCAGGTAGAAGGGATAGACCATGTTGGTTCTCCGGTTGGTCTGCCGGACGGTGTAGTCGAGGGTGATTTTCAGGATGCCTTCCTTGTCGTCCACCTCGAAGTCCACGCGGTGCAGGTCCACCCTCGGCTCGAACAGCACCACGGCACGTTCTATCTCATCGCGCAACAGGGTCTGTGTCGCCACGTCCATCACCTCGAAGGCGTACCGCCGTATGGGGCAACCGTAATCGTAGCGGTGGACACGCTCGCCGGGCGAGGTACTCAGCAGCGTCCACAGGCTCTGGCGTATCTTCTCCTCGTAGGCGGCCATCCGGGTGGGGGTGCCGTCCATGTCCAATGCCGGAGGGAAGCTCCAGCCTTTGCCGAGGAATGTCCTGTCTTCGTTCATATTCGTTTCTTTCTATTATTACTACTTTTGTTTCTTAATTAAAGAACAAACAAGCCGTTGTCCTACAAAAAGCTGTTGCTTTATCATTGCGGATTGAAAATCTTTATGTGCTGACATCTTTAAAATCATGTGTGTTGTTTACGATGTGAGTATTTATTGACCGTCTATTATCAGAAAAACTGTTATTCACCTGTATACCCAAATATGAAGAGAACAATAAGTCATTGTAATATTTAAAGTCATCATTTATGCTTCGCCAAGACCCATGCATAATAAATTCCCAATTCGGATCAAACCCTTGTCTGCCTCGTGCAAATCCCTCCATTACAACATAATCGGGATTATCTGCCATTATTACAGTGGCATAATGAAAATCGGTGCTATCATTAAGTCTTGCCTGATAATATATACTATCTTTCTTTGCCAAGTTTAATGTTGATGCCATTAAATCACAGCCAGCTAAAAAGATGGGAGCAGGTTCCGCTTGTTGATTATTCCACATCTCCCTTCTTAAAGTTGCTAATTCAGAGAGAGTTCCATCTACATTTTGTGGCAAATTTTGTATGTTTGTTTTTATTATTTCCATTTTTGATCTGATATCATTGATTGGCCCTTCATTATCAAAAATCGGCATAGGTATATCTTTCAATATGGACATAAATACGTCTATCATATTTAGGCACAGAGATTGTTCCATCTCATTATTAAGGTATTTATCAATATGCTTATATATCCATTGATAGTCTTGATTGAGTTTTTTTGCATTAGGATTAATTTCACCAAAAGAAATCACCCAATCAAGGAATATTTTTCTAATCGTTTCCATAGCTGAAACAACTTGTATGATTAATTCTGCGTAATCCCATTGGGATTTTTCGGCAGGTAGAACTTTCTTTTTTGCCAAGTCATCGGAAAGTCCTGCGTATTTAAACTCTCTCTTTGGGGATACTCCTTGTTTATAACGCACTCCAACTATCAAATAAGAAATTTCTCCTATTTTTTTGGAACCTTTTTTATAAAATTCGACCAGCCCGTTTGCTGTGTTACAGTTTGCTTCGGTGATTTTCTGTTCATCCTGCACATATAACTCATGATTAGGATAATTTATGCCACAGAGAATATTTCTTGAGATAGAGCTGTTATAAAGTAAATCGTTACACCTTACTGTAAAATACCTTTGAATTACAGTTGGCATATATTGTTTTTCCAAACCACTACATTGTTTCCTCTTTTGTACAGGAGATATGGCATGTGAAACCTTCTCCTTATTTTGTCTTGCTTCGTACATAACCATCAAATTTTTAAGATTATTACTCCATTAAAAACTCTTGGGAACATCCGCCCGTACTGGGCGGATGGCTTCCATTTTCACGGTTTTACCCCATCGGATTACTGCTTGTATTTCCGTCGCCATCATCATCGTCGGGGGGGGGTGCCGTCCTTGTCAAGTGCCGGAGGAAAACTCCAACCGCGTCCGAGGAATGTTCGGTTTTCGTTCATATTTCGTTTCTTTCTATTGTTACTACTTATTGTTTTTTATCAAAGCACATGCAAGCCGAGCACAATGTCTGTCAAGTTTGCTTGAACAGAGTTGCCGAAGCGCAGTCGTTATTCTGTAAAGAACGATGTTGTTTTATGATTGCGGATTACGAATCTTTATATTCAACAATCAATGGATGGCATATCCAACATGACGGGATTATGCTACATTCTTAAAAACAACAAACTACTCAGTTTCATTATATCAATGCTTTTTTTCATATATATAATGCGTTTTATATAATCACTAATACTGTTTTCTCGTAGCAAGTTCGACATCTTGCCAAATTCATCAAATGATGAAACATCAGCAGATTTTCCTTTTATTCCATTTGAAGTCAAAAAACTCATTGAGTCTAATTCCTTTTCAAAATTAGTAAGCCCTTTTGCTTTCGCATAATGTTTCATCGCATTTATTTGATAATTGTAACGGGAACCAAATGCAACGATTGATTTTCCCCATCCTAAAGCCTCACTGAATAAGCCTTCACCACCTGCTACAATCAAACCTTCTTGTGGCATTTTTTTTATCATATGATGCAAAAGTTCTCCATCCAATCTTTCAATTAGCAAAACATTATTCGTACTTGTTTCCTGCTCTTGACCTTTTCCTAATAATAGGACTTTGTCATATCCTGTATTGCTTCTCCATTGTTCTACAATTCCTATTGATGGTCTGTTACTCCCATCTCCTTCAAGCCTTACATTGATTATAGCAATTTTCGGCAATAAGGTTCTGCAAGATTTAAACTCCTCTTCTTCTATCCCTAAAAATGTTATTAGGTTATTAGGTATTTCTTTTTCATAATTTTTTTCGTCTGTTTCAAAAGGGAGAATCAATCCAGTACTTTCTCCATCATCTGTAGCTTTCATGGTCGTGATCATTAACCCAATTAAGTCTGTGCCCATTTCTCCTAAGAAAGTAAATTTAGGATCTTTTCCCCGAGTTAGTATAGAAAGGATATCAGGTACAGGAGATTGTATCTCCCATTCAGATTGAGGAACTTTAATATTTCCCCTTGTTTCAATAGCAGGAGTACCATTATTATTAGTATCATTAGTACCAATTGTCTCAATTTGCTCAAAACCTGTTTCTTTCATTCGTTTGGCTTTTTCTTTAGCTTCATTACAATTTTGTATTGTTCCTATTTTCTTTATATCCCCTATACCCAACGGTTGTTTGTATTGACTTAAGATAGAAGCAAAATTATTGAGCATACCTATATCACCCCAACCATCAGCTAAGACATGAGTATATACCT
>CATXZX010000058.1 GCA_958404085.1 uncultured Prevotellaceae bacterium
CGTCGAGGGTGCTGGTGACGAACGATTGGAGGGCGGCCGGCATGAGGACGCGGGTCCGGGCATCGGCATACTCCACTTGGACCGTATTTTCAGCCACGCAGGTTTCTTCGATAGTGATGCTGTCTATCTGGGATACGTCGTAAGTCGTTCCGGCAATGGAGAGGGTTGTTCCGTTGTTGGAGTAAGTCATTTCACCGGCCTGTTCGGCTGTCAGGGTAACGACTGTTTGTCCGCGGTGAATCCATACGTTTTGTCCTTGCAGGCTGAGCGTAGCGGCAAAGAGGGTGCAGAATAAAAGATGCTTTCTCATGTCAACGTTTTATTTTGAGATTCTTTTCATTGACCTTCAGGATGTATGTACCCGCGGGCAGACCGGCGACGGAGCAGGTGCCGCGGCCGTTGGAAAGTGTGAAGTCCTTTATACTCTTTCCTTGGGCATCGAACAGAACGGCACGGACTTGCTTGCGCGAATCGTCCATGACGGAGAGAATATCGTTCTCGATGACAGCCTGGTTGTTCGTGGCGTCGTGGATGGAAAGCGGCGTGTTGGAGAATTGCATGGATAACAGGGTGTTGAGCGGAAATGTCCGGCTTTCGTTTTCACCTTTAAGGGTCAGCGTGCCGTTTTCAAAAGTAAGTTTGAGGTTTTTGGCCGGCAGGGAGTAGGAATTTCCGTCGGTTTGTTTCACTACAAAATACTTGTAGCTGTTCTGGGCTGTTCCCGTAGATGCGATGAACAGGCACATCAGAAAAAATAGGGGGTAAAACACTTTGTTCATAAAGCCTAAAATTTGAATTTATAGCCGATGCTTATGACGTGGATATCGCTTTCGGTATCATCGTCTGCCCCGTTGTCGTAAATGTAAGCCAGCGAAAGGCGATGTTGTTTGGATAATTTGTATTCTCCTCCCACACTCAGGCGTTGTTTGTCCAAGTGGAACGCATCTTGCAGGTTGTTGCTGAATTCGTAGGAGGCAAAGGGAGTGAATTTGCACTTCGGTATGTTGTATTCGGCCTCGATACGAGAACGAAGGTAGTGCCTGGCTTTGGCTTTTTTTTCGTCGCGGCGGGTATCTTTATAGGCCAGGTCCGTTTTGTCTATGGTGTTTTCGAAACGGTAACGGTCTTTCAGGGTATGAACCCCGTTGTAGCCGGTTAGTTGGTAGCGTTCGCGGAGCGCAAAAGCCAGACGTCCGAGATTGAGAGTGCCGGTTGCGTCGAAAGTAAGGCGGTTTTTCGAACGCCAATGGGGGCGTGTGATATTATATCCGATCCAGTGATCGAAATCTTCGATGTCGTTCTTGTAATTAGGCTTGCTTTCGGTCGCGTTGCGGCTGTAAATGTATGTGTAGCCGATACCCAGTTTGAAAAACTTGAACGGTTTATAATTGAGGCCCAGCGATGCGTCCCACCGGTCGACGCTTTGCAACTCGTTGTTGCTCCGGAATCCGACTTCGGCGTCTACATTGAAGTGAGAGCCTAAGGATTTTGTGAAATCGGCAGACGACCAGATTCCAAAATCATCGGAGGCCGAAACGATTGTGGCCGGTATAGTCAGTGATAATACGGCAAGAAAACGTGAAAACCTATTCATATTCTTTAGGAAGTTTGGTGATGGTATCTACCGAGTTGCTGTGCTTTTTGTCCGTTTCGGTATAGTGGATTTTCAGCAAGGCGCAGTCGCGCAGAAAATCGATGGACCCGATTTCAACGCGGGTGATATGTAATCCGGTCCGTTTCTCCAAATCGGCAATCAGTTCTTCGTTGCGGGAGGCATTTACAAGGTCGATGTTATCATAACGGATGTATTTGTATGAAATACGTTTGACCAGCAGATGATTTTCGGCAAAGGCAGCCGTAAGGATGAAGATTCCGTTCGAAACGAGCAGCTCGACGGCGCTGAGTTTTACAGACATTCCATTGACAACCGACAAGGCAACGATAAAAAACAGGTAGGTCATGTCGCGGATGGCTATTTGTTCCGTTCTGTACCGGATGATTCCGAACACGGCGAACAAGCCAAGTGCTGCGCCAACTTTCATTTTTGCATCGTCCATGAGGTAAATGAGCATGAAGATGCTGACCGCCATCAGTATGAAGGTGAAATAATAATCCCGTCGCTGACTTTTGGGATAATAGAAGAAGTGGATGACGATGCCGACTGCGGCTATGTTGAGGATAAAGCGCGTCAGCATTTCGATGAGTGCCGGGAGATCGAGGAAATGAAGGCCGAAAAGTGTGGTTTGCGGGCTAAGAAATGTGAGTAGTTCAGTCATTTTGTCGGGGAATTAACTAATTTTCTGATTTGTATAACTTTTGGTTTGAATAGATTGCGTTTTAAGTCTTTGTTCGTAAGGAGAGAACCGATACAATATTTGCTGAATCCGAACGGCTTTATGCGGAGTTGGATTAAAAGCTGCTTGATGGGTGAAAATACCAGCCCGTCACGTTTTAATTCGATGATGACCAACTCGTTTTCCTTCCCCTTTTCTCCTGTTTCCAGGTTGTGGAATTGAACATTGAAGTCGATTGTCAGTCTTTCCGTCTTTCCGCGGTTCACCAGCGTGATGCGCTCGAACCGATTCTGGATGCAAGGATGCAGTTCGTCCGGGTTCAGGGCTGTCCGTTCGCTGATAAACTGTCGGCAAGTGTCGTTTTTCAGGATAGCTTCGTCCGTTATTTCGATTCTTTTTTTAGAGGTTTTGTTGTGATTGTTCTTTTTTTTGATTTCCAGGAACGTGATGCCCGAATCTACGTATGTGCGGACGCGTACCTTTGTCCTCGGTCTTTTGCCGTCGTGGTGCATGGCGTAGAGGCTGTGGCTGTTGGTGTCCCAGTAGGTAGTCCGGTATCTGCTGATGCGCTTCCCGTTGATTTCCTGTACGTAGTATTCTTCTTTTGCCAGTTCGAGTAGCTTCATGAGATGGCCCTTGTTCGTAATGAACTTCGTATCCGTACGTTTCATAAGACGGATAGAAGACATTTCCTCTAAGGTAATAGGAGGGAACATACTGAGCAGAGAATCTAATTCATTGGCCATTTCAGATTGTTTCGGGGTGATTTTTTGGCAAAGATAAGTAAAAAACGGATATGAAAATTTTTTTTGTGTGCGAAAGCCTTAAAAAAATGTCCATGTGTTTACTCGGAATATACAAAACCGGCATCTGTCAAAAGAATGAATGTTTTTGTTCTTTCGGCAGATGCCAGTTTCTATGCGGCAGTTTGGGTACTATGTCAATCGCAGTCTTGCTGGGCGGCGTAGTCGCCTTCCAATTCTACGATATTCAGTATATCTTCGAAGCGGAAGTCATTCATTTTGTCCTTACGGGCCTGTTCGATGACATAATTGGCGATACTGGTTTCGTCGATGTCTATGTAACCGTTTTTATCCGGGGCCGCATCCAGTATACCACTTGTCGTGTAATATTCGACGATGAGGTCCAATATGTAATATAAGTCATCTTCGTCGAATCGTTCCCTCACCTCGGGGGACAAGTGTTCGCGGATGTAGGCAACGGTGCGTGCATCGTCTTCCGCTTCCTGCAGAAGTTCGTCGTCCAGGGATGCCATTATCAGATCAATGCTTTGAGTTTGTCTTCGAATGTACTCTTCGGAGCAGCACCGACTGACTTATCCACAACGTTTCCATCCTTAATAAAGAGAACCGTCGGAATATTGCGGACGCCGAAGCGTACGGCTAAATCATTGTTGTCGTCGATGTCGCATTTTCCTACAATGACCTGGCCTGCATATTCGTTGGCCAGTTCTTCGATATAAGGAGCTATTTTTTTGCAAGGGCCGCACCAAGTAGCAAAAAAATCCAGAACAACGGGTTTTCCCTGGGCAATGATCTCATCAAAGTTTTGATCGGTAATTTGAATTTCCATACTTGTATACTTTGTTGGGTTATTAGTAATACAAAAATACTAATTAATTCGGTAATCGAGGGCCGAATTACTTTCGATATAGGAGATTAATGTTTTTTTAACGGAGACTTTATACCTTTTCGACTGGAGCATGACGCGCATCTGGTTCTCCAGGTCGATGATGTGGAAAAAGATTTCCGCACTCCCCGGATTTTCTTCGATGAGCGAGCTGAGTTCCATGACCGTTTGGTCGTCGAGCGTGTCCAGACGGGCCGTAATGGTGATACGTTCGATGAGTTTTTCTTTTACATCGGTCAGAAAATCTATGGTGCCTATGCGCAGGTCAAAAGCCTTGTCGTTCCAGCGGCGTGCTTCTACACGGGCTTTGATAAACAGCGTGTTGCCCACAATCATGTAGTTGCGCCATTTGGCCCAGTCCTGTCCGAAAAGCGCTATCTCGCCGGCTCCGCTGAAGTCCTCCATCTTTACGATGCCGAACGGTTTCCCGTTGCGGGTTTGCCCTTCGCGCAGGTTCGTCACGATGCCGCCCAGCGTGATGTCGCGGTTGGCCAGTGGCGTCAGATCGTCCAGTTCGTTGATGCGGGTGGTACATACCTTGTTCAGGATGACCGAATACTCGTCCAGCGGATGGGCAGACAGGTAGATACCTACCAGGTCGCGCTCTTTGTTCAGGCGTTCCAAGTCGCTCCAGTGGCCGTATTGGGTCGGAATTTCCGGTTTGGCTATTTCTACGTCATTGCTGTCGCCGAACAGCGAACGCATGGCTATGGCCTTGTCCTGTTGGTAGAGGTTTCCGTAGCGGATAAGCACTTCGATGAATGTCTCGTTTTTGGCGTTCGTCTCAAAGTACTGTTCGCGGCGCAGTTCCTTGAAACAGTCGAATGCACCCGACAGAATCAGGTTCTCGATGTTCTTCCGGTTGCATGCGTTCAGGTTTACCCGTTGCATAAAGTCGAAGATACCTTGGAACGGACCGTTTTTCTTTCGTTCGTCCAGTATGGCTTCGACGGCCGATTCGCCGACTCCTTTGATGGCTCCCAGTCCGAAACGAATGTTACCGGCATGGTTTACACTGAATTTCAGGTTACTTTCGTTGATGTCCGGACTCAGTGTCAGGATGTCCATGGCCTTGCATTCGTCCATCAGCTTGGTGATGTCGCTGATGTTCGCCAGGCTTCGGCTCATGACGGCTGCCATGTAGTGGGCCGGGTAGTTGGCTTTGAGGTATGCCGTCTGGTATGCCACCCACGAGTAACACGTCGCATGGCTCTTGTTGAACGCGTAGGATGCAAAGGCCCGCCAGTCGTTCCAGATTTTTTCCAGCACTTTCTCGTCGTACCCGTTCGCTTTTCCTCCCGAGATGAATTTCGGGTACATGTGGTTCAGTTTCTCGATGAGCTTTTTACCCATGGCCTTGCGGAGCGTGTCGCTTTCGCCGCGGGTGAAGTTGGCCAGTTGGCGCGACAGGAGCATCACTTGTTCCTGGTATACGGTGATGCCGTAGGTGTCCTTCAGGTATTTTTCCATACACGGAATATCGTACGTGATGGGTTCCTGTCCGTGTTTGCGGGCAATGAAGCTCGGAATGTAGGCCATAGGTCCCGGTCGGTAGAGGGCATTCATGGCTATGAGGTCCTCGAAGGTGGACGGCTGGAGTTCGCGCAGGTATTTCTGCATGCCGGCCGACTCGAACTGGAACGTACCGATGGTGCGTCCGTCGCAGTACAGCTGATACGTTGCCGGGTCTTCGATGTCTATTTTTTCGATGTCGATGACAATTCCCAGGCTGTTGTGGATATTCTCGAGTGCTTCCTTTATAATAGAAAGCGTTTTCAGTCCCAGGAAGTCCATTTTGATAAGTCCGGTCTCTTCGATGACCGAACCTTCGTACTGCGTGCAGCGCAGCTTTTCGCCGGTTTCTTTGTCGTCGGCCGTACTGATGGGTACCCAGTCCGATATGTCGTCGCGGCAGATGATGGTGCCGCAGGCATGTACTCCCGTGTTCCGGACGTTGCCCTCCAACATTTTGGCATATCGGATGGTGTCGTGCAGCAGCGGGTCGGGCGAGGTTTCCGCATCGCGCAGTTCGGGAATGGCAGCGATGGCGTTGGGCAGGTTCATCTTGGGTACTTTGCCGTCCGGTCCTTCGGGCAGGCGGTCGGGGATGAGCTTACACAACCGGTTCGACTCCTCCAGCGGCAACTTCTGTACGCGGGCTACGTCCTTGATGGCCAGCTTGGTGGCCATGGTGCCGTAGGTGATGATGTGCGCCACCTTTTCGGCGCCGTATTTGTTCGTTACCCAGCGCAACACCTCGCCGCGGCCGTCGTCATCGAAGTCCACGTCGATATCGGGCAGCGAGATACGGTCGGGATTCAGGAAACGCTCGAACAGCAGGTCGTACTTGATGGGGTCCACCAGCGTGATGCCCAGGCAGTAGGCTACGGCCGAACCGGCGGCCGAACCACGTCCGGGCCCTACCGATACACCCAGTTCGTTGCGGGCGGCGTTGATGTAGTCCTGTACAATCAGGAAGTAGCCCGGGAAACCCATGGTCTTCATGACGTGCAGCTCGAACCGGATGCGGTCGTTCACTTCCGGGCTGAGGGGGTCGCCGTAGATGCGCTTGGCGCCTTCGTAGGTCAGTTTGGCCAGGTAGTCGGCTTCCAGCTTGATGCGGTACAGTTTGTCGTATCCGCCCAGTTTCTTTATTTTCTTCAGCGCTTCTTCTTCACTCATCACGACATTGCCGTTTTCGTCGCGGGTGAATTCGTCGAACAAGTCCTTCTCGGTCAGGCGGCTGCGGTATTCTTCTTCCGTCCCGAAGTCGGCCGGTATGTCGAAGTTGGGCATAATCGGTCCGTGGTCTATGCTGTAAGTTTCCACGCGGTCGCATATTTCGCAGGTGTTGGCCAGTGCTTCGGGCAGGTCGGCGAATACTTCGTTCATTTCGCTCCGGGTCTTGAACCATTCCTGCTTGGTGTAGAGCATGCGCGTGGGGTCGTTCAGGTCCTTGTTCGTACTCAGGCAAATCAGGCGGTCGTGCGCTTCGGCGTTCTCCTCGTCCACAAAGTGCGTGTCGTTGGTACAAATCAGTTTGACTCCGTGTTTACGGGCCAGATCTGTCAGTACGGCGTTCACCTCCTGCTGTATGCCGAAGGTCTCGCGGTTGGCCCGGATGGACGGGTCTTTGACTTCGTGACGCTGCAGTTCCAGATAGTAGTCTTCTCCGAAGGTGTTCTTATACCATTCGATGGCTTCTTCGGCTTCGGCTATGCGTCCGTCGTGAATCTTACGCGGAACCTCGCCTCCCAGACAGGCCGAACTGACAATAAGCCCCTCTTTGTACCGTTCCAGTTCGTGTCGGTCCGTACGCGGGCGCATGTAGAATCCGTCGGTCCATGCCCTCGATACCAGTTTGATGAGATTGTGGTATCCTTTCTCGTTCTTGGCCAGTACGACTAAGTGCCATCCGCTGCTGTCGACCTTTTCTTTTTTCAACCGCATGTCGTTGCGGCGCGAAACATACATCTCGCAGCCGAAGATAGGTTTGAAGTCGAGAACCTTTTTCTTTTCCGCTATCAGTTTGTCGCAGCTTTCCAGCAATTCCTCCCGGCTTTTCCCGGCCTCGGGGTTACGCCCGTTCTTGTCGGGTTTGGGCTCGTAGGTTCCTGCCTCGATGGCCGCACGTTTGGCTTCCGCCTCTTTGATGGCATCCTTGGCCTTGCCCTTGACCTTGCCGACGTAGTTGAAGAACTCTTTGATGCCCATCATGTTTCCGTGGTCGGTGATGGCCATGCCGCGCATGCCGTCTTTCAGTGCTTTGTCTACTAATTTGGGTATACTGGCCTGTCCGTCGAGGATGGAGTATTGCGTATGGACGTGTAGGTGAACGAAGTCTTGCATTTCCGATGTTTTATCTGCACAAAAGTACAAAGAAAAAAACAGATGTGCGCGATTGCGGTGAAGAACTTCGGCGCATTTGTATCTGCCGGGAGGCGTATGCAGTTTTTTAGCGCCCGGTTATTTTGAAAAATCTCCCAGCTATTTTGAAAAACCACGGCGTTCGTTTCAGTGCCGAAACCCGCCGGAGCCCGCGCAGGCCTTGTCCGTGCAGTTTTATACGGTATTGTTTCTCTTTTTGGGAATAGAGTGTTGCCGAAGTAGTTTTTTTTTTCTACTTTT
>CATXZX010000059.1 GCA_958404085.1 uncultured Prevotellaceae bacterium
CAAACCGGAATGGCTGGACATCGTAAAGACCAGCCATGCACGGGCCAAAATCCGACAAGCTCTTAAAGAATTAAAAATCAAAGAAGGAGCTTTCGCCCGGGAACTGCTGATTCGGAAATTCAAAAACCGGAAAATAGAATGGTCAGAGACCACTATAAGCCATCTGGTCAAGAAGATGGGATATAAAGAGTCCAGTGAATTTTTCCGCGCCTTAGCTAATGAATCGGTCAACATCAATGAGGTGATAGACACATACAACGTTTTATACAAACGCGAGAACAATCTCCTTGAAAGGACCGTCGCCCCCAAAGCTGCTACATATACCCAAAACATTGCCAACGAAGGACATTCAAACATCGATTCGGACATACTCGTCATCGACCAGAACCTGAAAGGCATAGACTTCACACTATCCAAATGCTGCCAGCCCATATACGGTGATGAGATCTTCGGTTTTGTCACCATAAACGGAGGTATAAAAATACATCGCTGCAACTGCCCCAATGCCACATCGCTCAAAGAACGTTTCGGTTACCGCATCGTAAAAGCCAAATGGGCCGGAAAAGGAAACAACTTGTACCCGATAACGATTAAAGTCATCGGACAAGATGATATCGGTATCGTAAACAATATTACCTCTGTCATCGGAAAAGAAAAAGACCTGTTCCTTCGATCCATCAATATCGACTCTCACGACGGACTGTTCACCGGAATGCTAACTGTTATGGTCAATGAATTATCCGTACTTGACGCGCTAATAAGAAAACTGAAAACAATTCGAGGTGTCAAAGCCGTATCCCGAAATTGAACTTGTACGACTGCTACTCGGAGTCCTTCTATTCTTTTTACCGATAGCATCTGTCTGTGCCGAGTACAATTGTGCGGATTCCATCATGGAATCTGTTTTTTCCTACATGGAACGCGAACAATTATCCATCGGCCGGTTCGAATCTGATGTGTACATCCGTTTCCAAATCCAGACCCGAAGAAGAAATATCGGAAGCCAGTTCATCCCCGGTACAATCCGTCTGGAAAAAGGCAAAAACACCTATATCGGCGAAAGTTCGTCAAAATTCAACTACTCAGCTCCTGGAATAATGGACTATAAGAACATTGCATTCCACTGCACGCACCGCCGAATCAAAGAAATACACCACATCATTCTTTCAAACGCCTTTTTTTTCCTGTATGATCCCAGCCTAATGAAAAACAAAGTGCTGTCGCCTTTCCACATCCGCAATAAAAAATATTACAAATACCAACTCGACTCTACCTACATTCATGAGAACGAAGCCTATCACCATATTCTCATCAAGCCGCGCTTCCACAACACACAATTGGTGACCGGTGCAGTTACAGTCCGACAAAATACCGGAAACATTGCCTATGCAGACTTGCACATGAACTACGACATGATCAACATCCGCATACAGGCTAACATGGGCAAGTCTGGCGTTGAATCCCTACTCCCCGGCACGGCCAACATCGAAGCAAATTTCTCTTTCTTGAAAAACTCCATTTCCACAAAGTTAAATATTACATACGCATACACTAAAGCAGAACTTTTATCCGATTCCACGCACATCCCCAAAAAGAGCGACGAAGGCAAACGTTACGACCTTACCTATCTGAACCAATTGAAAATAGATACGAACCTGACGGAATACGACAGACATTACTTTGACCGGACACGCCCCTACCCCCTGACCCCGACCGAAGATTCGCTGTATCGTTTCTCCTCGGTCGACACGATAAACAGAGACAAGCACATGCAGAACAAATTCTTCCAGACCGAAACGATGGAAGACCTACTGTTAGGAAGCCACTCCATCAAGATCACGCCGAAAGGTATCCTACGCCTGCCTCCCCTGTTGACCCCCTCCATGTTCCAATGGAGTAAACGGAACTTTTCACTCCAGACAAGAATCGGTTTCAAATACGAATCATACCGCAACCGTGTCCTGAATGCTACGGCACGCCTGGGCTATAACTTCAAAGAAAAACAATTCTACTGGAAAATACCTTTATCATATATTTTTGCTCCGTCCGTATTGGGGCAAATTGATTTTGAAGTCGGAAACGGAAACAGGATTTACAGCAGTTTACAGGCCAACGATATCCGCAATGCCATTAAGAACCATACCGATTACGACACCTTGATCCACATCTTCGACAATTATAATTTCAATTATTACAAAGACTTCCATTCCAAGCTGAACTGTTCATTCGAACCCCTCAACGGTATTGTATTGACAGGAGGACTCACGTACCACAGACGTTCACTGATTAACTGGAACACCACGGCACAGGAATCCGGTTTCACGCGGACTTATGAAAGTTTCGCGCCCCACCTGCGTGTCACGTGGACTCCGGCTTACTATTACTACCTGAAGGGAAAACGCAAAGTACACCTTTATTCGTATTGGCCGACCTTTTCCCTCGACTATGAGAGAGCCGTACATTGGTTCGGCAGTAACAACGAATACGAAAAATGGGAATTCGATGTTCAATACAAACATACCTCTTACACCCTACAATCCCTATACCTAAGATTCGGGTTCGGATTCTACACACAACAGGAAAGCATGTATTTTGTCGACTACAACCACTTCCGGTACAACAGCCTTCCCAATGGATGGGATGACGAAATATCCGGTACATTCCAGTTGCTCGACTCCAGATGGTACAACGAATCCGAATATTATGTCCGTCTTTGCATGGCATACGAATCTCCGATGCTCGCACTGTCCCGCATCAGGCATCTTTCCAAATACATACAGAAGGAACGGCTTTATTGCAACACACTTACGGTCAATGCGCTAAAGCCGTACATGGAATTCGGCTACGGAATTTCCACCCATGCACTCGATTTTGCGTTGTTCTGCGCCGTAGCAAACGGTAAGAGTACATCGTTCGGAACAAAGTTTATTTTCAAGTTATTCGACAATTGGTAACCATCAGAATCATCCATAAAACTCACAAACGGTAGCATATTCAAACCCGGAAGCAGGTTGTAATCCGCCCGGGCCTGCTTCTTTAAAATCCGGGCCACCTGAGAGCCCGGATCCGGTTTACCGGAACCAGCGGGTATATCCGGCCATCCTACACATACTCAGACAACCTCAATGGGCAAAGCCCCAATACCTAATCAGGGCTGACTCCTCAGAAATGAAGTCAGCCCTGATTATTCACCGGCCCAAACAATTTTTATCGGCATCCGACTATCGGTTGATATCCCGGTGTTTCGGAACCGAAAAATATCCCGTTCAAACAACCCACGTTCAAAAGACAGCCTACCGGACACCTTCCATACGGAATGTACTTGCCGGCAATCCCCGGCCATTTACCAGATTGGCCCTCGTAAAGGGTTGCCAAGCATAACGGATGCCCCAAGGTTCTTTTACCTCTGGACTGGAAACTTGCAGATATCCGTCCTGAATTTCAACAATAGCCGGTTTGTAAATACCGTCAGTTCCTGCTATTTCCATACCACAGACCTTGCCACCATCGGCAGTCTGCAATCCGTTAGCCCAATTGAAATAAACGGCCACCCCTGCACCCCGACGATGAGCCTCACGGAACAGCGGGCCGGAGGGGACACACCCCTCGTGCCCGTATTCTTTATACAGGGCACTGAAAGCCAGACGTTCTCCGATTTCGCGTTTACGCCGCGGATGTACATCGAGCGAATCGCCCTTGTCAGAAGAAACAACCATAGACACATTGGATATTTGACTTGCCAAACGGCGCTGGCTGTCCCTGAACAGCGGCCACGAGGGTCTGTTCAGACTCGATAACTGCACAAAATAAAACGGAAGTTCTTCCTTCCAGTATCGTCTCCATCCGGCCACCATAAGTGGAAACAAACGTTCATGAAGTTCTATATTGTGTGCATTGGACTCACCCTGATACCAGATAACACCCTTTATAGGATAATGGTTCAACGGCAATATTCCGGCCTCAAACAAATAACAAGGTTCATAGGGATGACGCTGCAAAGGGTTTTTCGACTTTTTGATATTCAATGCCGCACGCCCTCTTGCCCATCCCTGAATGTGGTCATTCCGCAACCAATCTTTCAAGATGGCCGGATAAGCGTGTTCCAAAGTAAACCGATCGGTCCATGCCTCTGTCGATGCTCCGCCCACCGCATTACATATCAGTCCGATGTGTATTCCCGGCAAACTATCGGACAATGTTCTTCCGAAATGAAACGCAATCGACGAAAAATCCACAACTGACGAAGCGCTGCAACGCTCCCAACCGTCCATTTGGTAATAGCCCAACTTATTGACGGTATCCAAGACCGAGCTATCCCACTCCACAGCATTTGTCGGCCAACGGTTTTTCATGTTAAACAGATGAATCGTAGGCAAAGACTCAGCCATGGCCAGATCGGCTTTCGCCGTAACAGCTTCCTTCACCGTAAAAAGCATGTTAGACTGTCCCGAACAAAGCCATACCTCACCAATCCATACATCCTGGAACGTTTTCCGGATTTTTTTGGTCTCCACACGCAATTCATAAGGGCCACCTTCCTTCATAGGACTCAACTTGACCATCCAACGTCCATCCGCACCGGCGTATGCCGAAACCCGTTGTCCGTTCAGTCCGACCGTTACCTTCTCACCTGCATCCGCCATGCCTTCCAACGATAAAGCGCGGTTACGTTGCAGCACCATGCCATCGGAAAATGTCGGAGGAAGCTGTAAACCACCGTAATCGCCGGTCAATGCCCCATATACCGTACGTGCCAGGATTTCAGCCCCTTCCACATTCGGATGCAACGCATCGGGAAACAACTCAACGCGCTTATAGAGCGGTGTCTGTAAATCGATGAGTCCGACATCCGCCGTACGCGCTATCTGCTCGATACACGTCTGAATCTGATCATACCAATCGCGTGTGCCGGACAGGAACCGACTATGCGCATGTGTTATGGGAGTCATACGGCAAATCCATATTTTCGCTTTCGGATTGGCCTGACGAAAAGAATCAATCAAAGCTCGGTAATCGGGAATGAACTCACTGGCATAATTGGGCCAGTTGCGGGGATCCGTATCATTCAGTCCCAGATGAATCACCACCCAGTCCGCCGCAAAATCCATAGCCGCACGAAATTCGGGCAACTTTACATAAGGGCGATGTCCCTTATAAAGCAATGTTGCACCACTATGACCAAAATTACGGACATCGTACCCGTTTCCGAGCATACGTTGCAACTGAAACGGGTAAGCGTTCTGTTCACGTTCGGGCAACAAATAGCCATAAGTCACACTGTTTCCCACACAAGCGACCTTTATTGTCGATTTGCCCGCAGCATACAGGCTGAAAATACACGCAAACAACAGTGCGATTAAATTTTTCATTTTAACCATCATATTAGTTATCAATATTTTTATGGGATGATGCAGCTACAGACGAATGGCGCCAGATACGCATCATATAGTAACTCAGATGAGACAAAGCAAAAAGAATTGAAAAGACCAGCAATACCTTGCTTTCACTCCATCCCACAGTCTGCTGATGCCAGAATCCCGTTATCACACACAAGACTGACAGAATAACGCCCAACATATTCAGGACATTCTGACCTTTCCGAAAATGGTTCATTTCTGGTTCTATCTTACTATTTTTCAGGCCATACGTGGCGTAGATATCCAATCCGACAAGCATCCATATCACAAGTCTGATCCAAGTATCGGCAGGCAAAAAAAGCATCAGGACCAAGCAGGTCAAAATACCCATAATCGGAATAAACGGAACAAATGGAGTCTTGAAACTTCTATGTACATCGGGCATTGTACGACGTACAATCAACACAGCAGCACAAACCAAGGTAAAAGCCAACAATGTTCCTATACTAGTCATTTCACCGGCCAGACGCGCCGGAACAAACGCGGCCATCACACTTACGACTACCATAAAAAGCAGATTGCTGTGTGCGGGTGTCCGAAAACGAGGATGAATACGCGAAAACAAGGGTGGTAACAAACCGTCGCGGCTCATGCTCATAAAAACCCGACTCTGCGCCATCAGCGTAACCATTATGACCGAACAATAACCAAACAGTATGGCAAAAAGAATAGCACGGTTCAACCAAGGATAGGCCGGACGAATTAATCCTGCCGCATCTTCTGTTCCCATATGGTCTATGGCAATGGCTACGGGAGCTATACCCTGTTGTCCGCTAAACTCGGTATAATGGGCCACACCCGTCATGACATGTGCAAATGCCACGTAGAGAATCGTACAGACCAACAGGGAAACTAAAATACCTATCGGCATATCACGCTTCGGATTCTTCGTTTCCTGGGCAGCCGTACTGACAGCATCGAAACCTAAAAAGGCAAAGAATACAATAGCTGCACCGCGCAAAACGCCCGAAAAACCGAATTCGCCCAAAACACCTGTATTCTGAGGTATGTAGGGGATATAATTCTCCGTACGGATATACTTCCAACCCAACAGAACAAACACAACGATAACTGACACCTTAAGAAAAACAATGATGCCATTTACAAACGAGCTTCCCTCTATTCCACGTATCAGGAACACGCTCATGACCATCACGATGAATGCTGCAGGCAAATTAATGATGCCGCCATCCCAAGGGCAAGCGGCCAATTCCGGAGGTATGTCTATCCCGATACCTTGCAGCAGTACAACAAAATAACGGCTCCAGCTGATACTGACAGTTGTCGCCGCGACCGTATACTCCAGCACCAAGTCCCAACCTACAATCCACGCAACCAGTTCACCCATCGTTGCATACGAATACGTGTAAGCGCTTCCTGCAACCGGAATCATCGACGCAAATTCCGCATAACACAGACCTGCAAAACAACATCCCAATGCTGCGATAGCAAAAGACAACGTGATGGCCGGTCCTGCATACATGGCCGCAACCGAACCGGTAATGGAAAACAAACCGGCTCCAATAATCACTCCCACCCCGAAAGCCACCAGATTAAAAGGTCCCAGAACGCGTTTCAACGAACGGTTACCACATTCCGAAGACTCCATCTGCAATGCTTCTATAGACTTACGTACAAATAATCCCATATCCTGAACTTGCAACAACAATGGACAAACACCTTAACAACAAAATCAACCAAAGTACACCGATGTATCCTGGTTTATCGGAATACTTTAGTTGATTTGCTACTAATTCCTTTCTATATAATTTAAACTACAAAAATCAAATCAGATACTGAGAACTAATCGACTTGTTCTCTTCCACACGACGAATCGTCTCTGCGAACATATCTGCCACCGTCAACTGTTTAACTTTAGCACAACGGTTTGTATAGGGAATGCTGTCCGTGAAAACGATCTCTTCCAACGCCGAATCCTGCACGCGTTCGCTGGCAGGCCCCGACATCACACAATGCGAAGCTATGGCCCGTACACTCTTCGCACCATTCTCCTTCATAATGTTTGCAGCCTTTGTAATTGTTCCGGCCGTGTCGACAATGTCATCGACCAGAATGACATCCATACCTTTCACATCACCAATGATCTGCATGGTATCCACCTCATTCGCTTTCTTACGGGTCTTGTTGCACAAAACCAGCGGACAATTCAGATATTTAGCATACGTGCTGGCACGTTTCGAACCGCCGACATCCGGTGTTGCAATACACAAATTTTCCAGATTCAGGCTTTTCACATACGGAAGCATGATTGTCGAAGCATACAGATGATCAACCGGTACATCGAAGAAGCCCTGTTCCTGATCGGCATGAAGGTCCATTGTGATAAGCCGGTCGATACCCGCCACACTCAACAAATCCGCAACAAGTTTCGCACCGATAGATACGCGGGGTTTATCCTTGCGGTCCTGACGAGCCCAACCAAAATAAGGAACAACAGCCACTATATTACGGGCCGAAGCACGCTTGGCTGCGTCTATCATGAGAAGAAGCTCCATCAGATTATCCGAATTCGGGAATGTTGACTGTACTAGAAATACATCGCGGCCACGAATAGATTCTTCGTATGAAACGGCAAATTAACCATCAGCAAAATGAGTTATGACCAGATTGCCTAACGGACACCCCAAA
>CATXZX010000060.1 GCA_958404085.1 uncultured Prevotellaceae bacterium
AGCCGCACGACCGCATCCTCTTCGTCGCCCTCGGCACGACCTATATTAATATAGGAAAGCGGACGCAGCCACGCCGAAGGCACTGAGGCCGAATAGGAAGTATACATCACGCCGGACATGAACGAAGCGGTGAACACACCGTAATTGTTGCTACATACGAACACATCGGGCGACGGATAATTCAACGTTATATCGTTGCGCGTCTGAATGGAGTCTCCCATCAGGTTATATTCTACGTAGCGGGCCAGAACCGTAGGCGATTCGCCATGCCCGATCTTCTTGCCGGCTCCTTTCCGGACAATCTGCATATAAATGCCGGAACTTGAAAACAGCACATACTCGTTGTTTGACACATCCGTCGTGCTGTCCTGCTGAATGAATTTCCATTCGGGAATTACTTGAATAGGGGGAACATAAAGCGTCGTATCATTCATTTCTTCGTCTATTACACAGATACCGTCGCGGATAAAGGAAGAAATCAATGCGCGTTCGCGCTTTTTGCGGTCTGCATAAGTGTCATCGTCATCACAAGACTGCAATGCGAAACAACAAAGGCAGAACAAGAGACTAAAACATTTCAGTTTTTTCATTATTTCATTCTAATTAGGTGGCAAAAGTACGAAATCATCGGCAATCAGGTCGAAATTCCGGTTTCATTTAGCCTTTTATAACGAACAAGGCTATGCCAATAAATACTTATAGGCCTCCACGGCTGATTCTACGGCTCGTATGGCCTCTTCCATCGAACACCGCAACTCGCCGCCGGCCGCGTTCAGATGCCCGCCGCCGTTAAAGAACTCGGCAGCCATCCGGTTGCATGGAAAATCGCGGAGCGAACGCAAAGAAACCCGGATCACTTTTTTCTCGGCATCCTCGCGCAAAAAAACAGACAATAGCTGACCGCGGACCATAAGGGGCAAATTCACAAAACCTTCCGAATCGCCCCGTATATAACCGAACTGTTTCATTTCGGCATCGGTCAAGGTGAAAAGACTGGCCCGGCACCCCGGAAAAAAGCGCAGTTTTTCGTAAAGGACATAACCCATCAGGCGCACACGTCCCTGCGAATAATTATAGTAGACATTCCGGTATATTTTATCTTTATCGATTCCTTTTGCCAAGAGCTGGCTAATAATAAAATAAATCTCGCTTCGGGATGAATTGTAGGTGAATGCGCCCGTATCGGTCATCATGCCGCAATAAAGAGCAGCCGCCCCGTCTATCGAAAGCGCCTCGTAACCGCCCAAATCCCATATAAGACGGAACACAAGCTCGCACGTAGAACACATGGACGGATCTGAAAAAACAAGCGCCGCAAAACTATCGGGATACAGATGGTGGTCGATCATGATTTTGGGTACGTCGGCCGCTTCAATCAACTCACCCAGTCCCGCAATCCGTTTGAGGTTGTTAAAATCAAGGCAGATGACGGCGTCGGCATCATGCACCCATTTTTCCACCGCATCGGGGCTTTGCTCAAACATCCGGATATCCGTACTACCGGGCAGCCATCTCAGGAAATCGGGAAAGGCATTCGGCAAGGCTATCTGTACCTGTTTGCCCATATTCCTCAGATAATCGGCCAATCCCAAGCATGATCCGACAGCATCACCGTCCGGTCCGACATGCGAGCAAAGCAATATTCGTTCCGCACTTCCGACTATCTTTTGCCACAAAGCGCGCGTTTCTTCATTCAACAGCGAATTCAACATTTTACAGTATTCTTGTTTCTCCTTTTTACTATTGAAACCTTCCGGACATCAAGGTGTGAGATCCGGAAGGTTTGTTATTCATGCTCATTATTCCGCGCTATTTTGCACGACTGACATTCTTATAAGTCCCAGCCCAAAGCACTTGCGCCGAGTACGGCCGCTTCCGAACCGTTTAAACAGGAAATCAGCAACTGGGCCTTTCCTTTGTAATTACGCAATACATTCTCATCGTAAGCACGACGCAGCGGTTCCATCAGCAAATCGCCCGCTTTTGTCAATCCGCCAAAGAACACGAACGCTTCGGGACTATTAAAGCAAGTAAAATTAGCACAGGCTTCTCCGAGTACCCGGCCGGTAAATTCAAAGATCTCCTTTGCAAGTGCATCGCCTTCGTTGGCAGCCATCGCCACACTGAGCGATGTTATACTTTCCGGGGCAATGCTACGCAAAGAACTCGGACGGTCGCTCTTCTCAAGCAGTTCGCGCGCCGTACGGGCCACCCCCGTCGCCGAACAATAGGTTTCGAGGCAGCCCCTTCTGCCACAACCGCAAGGACGTCCGGCTTCACCCGGTACCACAATCACATGGCCAAGTTCGCCGGCAAAGCCATCGCTACCGTAAACAAGCTGTCCGTTTACAATTATACCGCTACCGACACCCGTTCCGAGGGTTATCATGATGAAGTTCTTCATGCCACGGGCCACACCGTACGTCATTTCGCCCACAGCGGCGGCATTGGCATCATTCGTCAGCGCTACAGGAATACCCAGTGCGTCTGAAAAAAGTTTTGCAATAGGGACATTGCCTTTCCACAACAGGTTCGCTGCATTCTCAATGTTGCCGGTATAGAAATTACCGTTGGGAGCGCCGATACCCATGGCCTTGATCTTATCCATACCACCGACCGTGTCGATAATCGGCAGCAACGCTTCGCAACTGGCTTTTATGTAATCATTGATATTGGCATAAGCCTGTGTTTTTATGGCAGTCTGCGCTTTAATTTCACCACGCGCATCCACAATGCCAAAGACAGAGTTCGTACCTCCAAGGTCGAGCCCGATAACATAAGGTTTTTCTATTGAATCCATCGGTTGAATATTTTACAGAAATAAATTAAGAAATCGAATGTATAATTGCAAAGATAGGAAAAAAAACAAGGAACAAGCGATTCGCCGTTTTTTTTCTTTCAAAGATTTCACCAATTGGTCATTTTATTCGTATCCGATATGGAAAAATACAGGTCAGGACTTTATTTTTTCATAAAAAAGTGGCAATTTTGCAGACTGTTATGCATTGGTTAGTACATGTTTCTCTATTAGAATTGATAGTGAAGGGATTTTTCGTTGGTGTCGTAGCTTCGGCACCGATGGGTCCTGTGGGGGTGTTGTGCATTCAGCGTACGCTGCAGAAGGGTCGTATTTACGGCATCATAACAGGTATCGGCGCTGCCGTCAGCGATATTCTATACGCCATCATTACCGGTTTCGGCATGTCCTTCGTGATGGATTTTGTCCAGAACAAGCAAACCCTCTTTTTTCTGCAACTTGTAGGCAGTGTCATGCTGTTCTTTTTCGGTATCTATATGTTCCGGAGCGACCCGCACAAGTGCCTGCGTCCTGTATCGAGAAGCCGGGGTACCCTGTTGCACAACGGCGTTACAGCCTTTCTCGTCACTTTTTCGAATCCCCTTATCATTTTTTTATTTATCGCGCTGTTCGCACGCTTTGCCTTCGTCATTCCCGACCATCCGTTCGAGCTGTCCGTCGGTTACTTGTCCATTTTCGGCGGTGCATTGGCATGGTGGCTGGCGCTGACGTACTTTGTCAATAAAGTCCGAAAGAATTTCAACGTCAGGGGTATACGTATTCTGAACCGCACCATCGGCTCAATCGTCCTGCTGGCGGCTATGGTCGGCCTTCTTTGGACCTTATCCGGACTACATTCACCTTATCAATATCAATAATAAACAGACACAAATGCTGGTAGCCGAAACTTTAAGAAACAAGAACCGGGCCGAATACCTGCTTTACATGTGGCAGGTGGAGGACTTGATACGCGCGAACGATTGTAACCTGGACCGTCTGAAAG
Organism: uncultured Prevotellaceae bacterium; assembly: GCA_958404085.1. Classification (GTDB taxonomy): domain Bacteria; phylum Bacteroidota; class Bacteroidia; order Bacteroidales; family Bacteroidaceae; genus Alloprevotella. The sequence goes on from CATXZX010000060.1 coordinate 3,801, forward strand.
AATCCTACCTGAACAAGTTTTCCATTTCCGAAGAACAGATGCAAAAACAGGAGCAGTGGTATTCCGAACTTATCGATATGATGCACGCCGAAAACGTCATGGAACGCGGCCATCTGCAAATAAACCAAAATGTACTGAGCGGACTGACCGAACTTCACGAGCAACTTTTGGCCTCACCCAAATTTCCGCAATACCGCGCGGCTTACTATAAAGTCCTGCCCTACATTGTCGAACTACGGAGCAAAAGCGCCGAAGAAAAAGAACGGCCCGAACTGGAAACCTGCTTCAATTTTCTATACGGACTGATGCTCATCCGCCTGCAACGGAAAGAAGTTACAGACAACACCCAACAAGCTGCAACAGACATAGCCGAACTGCTGCGGCAACTATCCGACTATTACCTGCGGAACCGTACGACTCCCATTGATTTTGATTGATACAGAAAAATGAAGAATCTATTAATAACAGGCTGTAACGGCCAACTTGGAAATGAAATGCAGGTACTTGCCAAAGAGCATACCGGTTTTCAATATTTTTTCACGGACATACAGGAACTCGACGTCTGCAACGAGAACGACGTAGAATCCTTCATCACCCAAAACGCCATAGACATCGTAATAAACTGCGCCGCTTTTACAGCTGTCGACAAGGCCGAAAGTTCAAAAGAACTCTGCGCGCGTTTAAATTCGCAGGCCCCTCTTTTTTTGGCACGCGCCATCGAACGGCGCAACGGCGAGATGATTCAGATTTCAACAGACTACGTTTTTGACGGATCGGCCAATACACCTTACGACGAAACCGTCCCCACATCTCCCATCTCCACGTATGGCCGGACCAAACTGGAAGGCGAACGGAACGTCCTGGAGCAATGCCGGAAAGCAGCCGTCATACGTACGGCTTGGCTCTACTCCTCGTTCGGAAACAATTTCGTCAAGACCATGCTCCGTTTAGGAAAAGAAAGAGAACAGTTGGGTGTCGTATTCGACCAGACGGGAACCCCCACCTACGCCCGCGACCTGGCGAACGCCATCTTCGTCATGCTTGAGCAGGGCATCGTTCCGGGAATCTACCATTTCAGCAACGAAGGTGTCGCATCATGGTACGATTTTACGAAAGCCATACACAAAACGGCCGGCATCACAACTTGCCAAGTCCGTCCCATACGTTCCAGCGAATACCCCGCATCCGCAGCACGCCCCACCTACTCGGTTCTAGACAAGAACAAGTGGAAACAGACCTACCACTGCGACATTCCTCACTGGGCTGACAGCCTTGATAAGTGTATAACCATCTTGAAATCCATAAAAGAATGAACGAAGAGATCGCCAGAAGACGTACGTTTGCCATCATATCCCACCCCGATGCCGGAAAGACCACGCTGACCGAAAAACTATTGCTTTTCGGCGGACAAATCCAGGTTGCCGGAGCTGTCAAGAACAACAAAATCAAGAAAACCGCAACGAGCGACTGGATGGAAATAGAGAAACAACGCGGAATATCCGTCACGACTTCCGTCATGGAGTTCGATTATAACGGATACAAAGTCAACATTCTCGATACACCCGGACACCAGGATTTTGCCGAAGATACCTTCCGTACCCTCACAGCCGTAGACAGCGCCATCATCGTAGTCGACAGCGCCAAAGGTGTCGAAGCGCAAACGCGCAAACTGATGACGGTCTGCCGCATGCGCAAGACCCCGGTCATCATCTTCATCAACAAGATGGACCGAGAAGGAAAAGATCCGTTCGACCTGCTGGACGAGGTGGAAAACGAACTGCAAATTCAGGTACGTCCCCTAAGTTGGCCCATCAACCAGGGACAGCGTTTCAAAGGTGTCTACAACATCTACGAACAAAAGCTGAACCTTTTCGCACCGGATAAACAAAAACTGACGGAAAGCGTCGAAATTGCCATCGACGACCCGGAACTCGACGAACGGGTTGGCTCGGCCGATGCCCAAAAACTGCGGGCCGATCTGGAACTCATCGACGGTGTTTATTCGGACTTCGACGTCCAGACCTACCTGGATGCTGACGTTGCTCCCGTATTCTTCGGTTCGGCGCTCAACAATTTCGGTGTAAAAGAACTGTTGGACTGCTTTGTCCAAATTGCTCCCAGTCCGCGTCCCACGACGGCCGAGGAACGTACCGTCTCGCCCGAAGAAAGCAAATTCACAGGCTTCGTCTTTAAAATTACGGCCAACATCGACCCCAACCATCGCTCATGTATTGCTTTCTGCAAGATATGCAGCGGAAAATTTGTCCGCAATGCACCCTATTATCACGTACGTCAGGGAAAAAACATGCGTTTCTCATCCCCCACACAGTTTATGGCCCAACGGAAAAGCACCATCGACGAAGCATATCCCGGCGACATCGTGGGGCTTCCCGATAACGGTATTTTCAAAATCGGCGACACGCTGACCGAAGGCGAGCTACTCCATTTCCGCGGTCTGCCCAGTTTTTCGCCCGAGATGTTCAAATACATCGAAAACGCAGACCCCATGAAGACCAAGCAGCTCAACAAAGGCATCGAGCAGCTGATGGACGAAGGGGTCGCCCAGCTGTTTGTTAACCAGTTCAACAACCGGAAAATCATCGGAACCGTAGGTCAGTTGCAGTTCGAGGTCATCCAATACCGACTGGAAAACGAATACAACGCAAAATGTCGGTGGGAACCGCTGAATATGTACAAGGCCTGCTGGATCGAAAGCGACGACGCGGAACAACTGGAGGCTTTCAAGAAACGCAAATACCAGTTCATGGCCAAAGACCGCGAAGGCCGCGACGTATTCATGGCCGACAGCAACTACGTACTGCAAATGGCACAAAACGACTTCGAACACATCCGCTTCCATTTTACGAGCGAATTTTAACCCGGACCGATGAAACAGGCATTTCAAGAAGACATCCGAAAGGCACTGGACGTTCTGAACAAAGGAGGCGTCATTCTGTATCCGACCGATACCGTATGGGGTATCGGTTGCGATGCCACAAAGCCCGACGCCGTACGTCGTATTTACGAAATCAAGCGTCGCACGGACTCCAAGGCCCTGCTTGTGCTGGTCGACAGCGAGGCTAAAATCCAATTCTATGTTCGTGATGTGCCCGAAGTGGCGTGGGACTTGACCGAACTGAGTACCAAACCCATGACGATCGTATACGACGATGCGCGCAACTTGGCCGAAAATCTGCTGGCCGAGGACGGTAGCGTCGGAATCCGCGTCACCCGCGAGGCTTTCAGCAAAGAGTTGTGCTTCCGCTTCAAGCGTGCCATTGTCTCCACATCGGCCAATATCAGCGGAGAACCCTCGCCGCATTGTTTTGCAGCCATCAGCGACGAAATCAAGCAGGCCGTAGACTACATCGTAAGCTACCGGCGCGACGATACATCCAAGAGCAAACCATCTTCCGTAGTCCGCCTGCGGAAAAACGGCGAAATATCTATCATAAGAGAATAACTAAATGAACCGTACCACGTCAAAACCCGAGAACAGCTCCGTAAGCGAACGCATAGCCGCATGGCGCGAAAAAAATCTCAGCCAACGACAATTCATCCTGATTCTGAGTTTTTTGGTCGGAATCCTTACAGCATTGGCCGCATGGGTCCTGAAATGGATTATCCACGAGATTGAATTTCTCCTGACAAACAGTTTTGACGACACGAAAGCACACGGTTTGTTTCTGGTATACCCCGTTGCCGGAATTTACCTGACCGCACTTTTCATCAAATACGTTGTCCGCGACGACATCGGACACGGTGTGACGAAAATCCTGTACGCCATTTCGCGCCGCCAGGGACACATCCGCAACCACAACTGCTGGTCGAGCGTCGTAGCCAGCGGAATCACCATCGGATTCGGCGGATCGGTCGGTGCCGAATCGCCGATTGTCCTCACCGGCTCGGCCATCGGCTCGACATTGGGCCGTATGTTCAAGATGGACCATAAGACACTGATGCTTCTCATCGGTTGCGGTGCGTCGGGAGCCATAGCCGGCATTTTCAAAGCGCCTATCGCAGGACTTGTTTTCACGCTCGAAGTTCTGATGATAGACCTCACCATGGCATCGCTGATGCCTCTGCTGGTATCCTGCATAACGGCCTCGGGCCTTACCTATGCACTGACAGGCACCAGCTCGCTGTTCGAATTCCATTTAGACAATTACTTTTCCGTGGAACGCATCCCGACATCCATTCTGCTGGG
>CATXZX010000061.1 GCA_958404085.1 uncultured Prevotellaceae bacterium
TCATCAAAGGCATTGGGATTTCCCCATGCGGCAGTCGGGTCCTGATATGGTTTTGTAACCATCTCGGACATCTCGACCTTTTCGTACTCCCACAGGTCGGCGTCGGCCAGACTCTTTTCCAAATCTCGGAGACCATCTTCAAAAGTCGCTTCCTGATTATGAAATACACTGTATATCGCCATAAGCCAGTAGGGGTCATACATGAGCGTATGCGAGCCGTCGTACTGAGTGTTTGCCAGTGTCAAATCCATATCATAACCGCCTCGTATAGCTTCATCGATGATTTTCTGCTGCACCTTGGCAAAAGCAGCGGTTACTCCCCGCTCTATTGCCTCATGCAAGAGCTCATACTGGGCTTGGAACACCGTTTCATCTGACGATTTCATTTTTTCATCATCAAAAACCATAGTGGTAAGCCCAACGCCTAAAGACAAAAAAACCAACGGCAGCATTGTAGATACAAGAATGATAACAAATAATCCATTCCGTATTTTCTTGTTCGCAAGCAACGCAATTACAGCCCCTACAACCCATCCTACAGGGCCTCCCGCCGCAGCAGAGGCAGCTGTTGACGTCGCCGCAGAACTACCTCCTGCAGCACCTGTGGCGGCTGCAGACGCCGTTGTTGCCGCTGCTGTCGCGCTCTCGGCCGCTGCTCCTGTGCCTGCACCTGCGTTTGCCGCAGCGCCAGCAGCTTTCCCACCGCCCGATGCGGCGGCTGAACCGGCAGAGGTGGTTTCCGCTGCAGCGCTGTTACCGCTACCTGCCGCCGCTTTAGCCGCTGTACAGGCTGTTGAATCCGACTCGGAAAGCCCTCCTACATAATCATATATATCCTTTCCTGTTTTCCCCGCACCTTCCGCTTTGTCTTTCGATTCATCGAATTCATCCATCAAGTTGTCGTATATTTCCATACGCCTTGCTCCTCCAGAAAAAGATAAACACAGGGGCTCAGAGTATTACTCTGAGCCCTTCGCCTCGCAAAAAACTTTTCGCTTAAAAGAAATCACGCTCTCTATTCTCGGGATTAAACTTATCCGCTTCTCGCTTTCCCGCTTCCCAGCGCTCCTTATCAACGGTTCTACCGGACTGACCTCGGCTTGTCCATGCTGTACTATTCACGTTGGGATTGGTCTGCCCGCCGGCATTTGCAACTGTGTTGAAGCCGCCCTGAAGAGTCCCCATCTGGGTTTGGAAACTGCTGCTTGCCCGGCCCATGTCGCCAACAAAGAAGGAGGCTGAATCACGCTGCAGCTTTTCGCTTACCTGCCTGAACTGCGGGCTGCGTCCCAATGTATCTGTATCTATTCTGCTGCCAATGCCCTCTGCAATATTCTGCGCCTCGCTCGGGGATTTTGCTACCTTGGCGGACACCGCTCCCGAAACGGACACGCCGTTACCGGTTCTTGAATTCGTAGCATCCGCTTTATAAGTGGTTGTTGTGCCTCCGGGAATGGCCTGATTATACTTTGTGTCAGCGATTACACCGGGCCTTACCTGCTGAGCACCAGTATACGGGGTGAATGAGCCGTCTCTGCCCTCGGTTCCAACGAGCTTGAAGTCAGCAGTAGACACGTTTCTCTTTCCGTCAACAGGGGTTATGGACCCGGGCACGGCCTCCCATACCCGCCCATTCTCGACAGCGCGGACCGGTGTTTTGCCGTCAAGCGCATCGCCGGCTGCAGTACGTCCGCTCGCAATGTTGTCAAAGCCCTGCTGCGACAGCACCGGCGCCATCGTGCATACCTGGCCACTATCGTTTGTGCTAACCACGGCGTCTCTGGCGAGTTCGGGATGTGCCCCCGCTACTTCCATTACGCCAACACCCGTTCCGGCGGCCTCATGAGTCGTTATACCATCGGCGCCAAACTGCGAGTTGACCTGCCCTTCTCCGGCAACGTCCATAAACCCTTGCCAATGTTCGTTATTGGCCCTGTCTGCGTTGAGTTTATCAGTATCCACGACAGCGTTACCGGAGGTATCGGTTCTGATGCTTCCGTCCGCATTTTGCTCAACAGGGATATCGTTTGCGTTGGTGACATCCTTATGTATGAACCCTTCCGTTCCATCAGGAAGCGTACAGGGGATTGCTCCCTCTGCATCATTTGAGTCGATATTTAATGTTCCCTTTTCTCCGGCAGGAGTGCTGTAACCGGTAGTTATGCCGTCCGCAGACACCGTAGAGCCGGATATCTTTGCATCTGCAGGGATTATTCCCGCTTCGGTGAGAGTGCGGCCATCGGCCGTCATGATGCGGTCTTCAGAATTGACGCCGGGGCCGCCTATAACCATTTCGCCCACCTTATTATCAGTACCCTTGCCGCTGAGAGCATCGCCTTTATTGTTTACCGCCCTGCTGATATCCGCACTGGTTGGCTTATTGGCAGCGCTGAAGTTTTGTTGTTTCTGAGGTTGCCCCATCATGCTACGGAAACCATGACGCAGTGCGCCGCCAGCGCTCGCATATCCGGCTTTCCGTGCAGCTTTGTCTACTAATTGCCTGCCCGCTCCTGCAGTTCTAAGCCCCGCCATCATGGTACCGGCAGCCATGAGCGCTTCATTTCCGAGGTTGCTCGCGGTGCTTGCGACCGACATCCCGAGCGAAGACAGATATTGGTCTATCTGGCGTCCTACTTTAAGTACTGCAAGAGTAGCCCAATACCACACAAGTACGCCATTGTTGCCCGACAGGGCATCCTGCGCAAAATCCAACGTTATTTTTCCGTTTGCATTTGCGTATGCCACTGCACTGAGATACGCATACAAAAAGACAATGTTCAAAAGGTAAACTATCAGATTTGAAGCCATCATCTTGCACCATGATTTCCATACATTGACCGTCGACTGGCTGGCGCCGGATGCAAAGGCCAGGGGAGAGGTATAATACATAAGGCCCAGTACCACCCATCGCTCCAACGCGCATAGCGCCAGTTTGAGGTAATTCCAGAACACGGCAATGTTCAGAATTAAGGTAATCAGGAGTCCTGCCACCTCTTGAACTATGGTAATCGCACTTCCTATAATGAGACCTAAACCGGTAGACGCCCGGTCAAGGGCTATCCCCTGCAAAAGAGAATTGTATTGTTCGTAAACCGAATCAACAATCCAGTCTACAGGCTTATATATCAAAAGAACTAATTCAGGTCCAATCCAAATCAGCACCATGAACATTCCGGCTCTAAATATCAGCCTGAATGGATTTTCAGCATCAGTCGCAAAGACAAACAGGTTTTTATAGAGCTGAAACACAATTATTGCGATGAGCAGACCCGTGGCTATAACCTGACAGTCTTTAAGTAATATTTGCAAGAATGGGAAAAATACGGACAGATAATTCCCCTCGGGGTATGACGTTTTTGAAAACAGTGCCGCCACGGTTGCTACAATGCGCCCAAGTATTCCTCCAATTTGGTTGCCTCCTGCTGACGGAAGAGATGCATTTCCGAAGTCAAGGCCAAATATGGAGAGTATGCCGGCCGTGAACCATTCCATAATGTAGGTGACTATATCCCCACTGGACTTAAAGAATCCTTCAATCAATGCGTCCCACACCAACGTTAAAGCGACAGGTATTGGTTTTATATACATTTGATTTCCCCTTTCAAAAAAGCGGAGGCTCCACGGCCTCCGCTCTGCAAAGTTGTACCCAAGTAAGTCACACCTGACTTTTGCCTATCGCCTTTTTAATTGAGCGTAAAATCGGTGAATCCCGCTTCATTGTCAATCGAGTTAGCCAGATTTCCGACAGCGTTGATGATAACGGTTACAAGAAGCAGCGCCACCCATGCAATAAGGATGCGCTTCATCCACTGTCCCGCCATATCGCTCTGCTTCTGAGACCCAGGCATTAGCATGAGAAGCAAGCAGATGGAAACGCCAACGACGGCCAATATCGTTGAAACTGTGCGTATTGCCTTTACATAGGGCTTAAGTGCAGTTTCGATGTTCTGGGCTATCTGTGTGATTTTGTCGCCATCAGCAAAGGCTGTAATGCTCATGAGCGACAATACCATAGTAAATACCATGACCATTGCAACTGTCCGAATTATCCGCTGCTTCTTTATTGAGTGGTCATCAAGAGAGAGAATCTGCAGTTTTCCCATATTCTTAAGTCCTCCATAATAAAAAATTTATAGCATGCGCTCCCACCGTGCTCCTTACGTCTTTGTCATTATCTTGCGTTTTGAAGTGTGCAGCTGCGCGATTGCTTGATTTTGGCTGCCAACAAAGAGTTGAACAGTTTGCGTCTTTTATGTAAAAGACATTCTTTATCGCTTATATAATAACATAAGTAAGACTTTCGCTCAACCTTCACTTGACTCCCAATTTTTAATTGCCATAAAACGAAAAAAGGCCGGTAGTGCCGGCCTTTTTTACGTCAATAATATGTGCCATCCAACAGCAATTTTTTATCATTTTTTATATTTTCGCGTAAACTGCCACACAAATGCCGTTATTGTGCCACACTCAAGACTTCGATGGCAGCACATCCTGCAGTGCAAGGAGCACATCGAACCATACTCCGTTCTCTGGGTTCGGAGAGTTCCACAAGGCTACGCTATAGTACTCTTCCGCATCCTTCAATCGACGGTAATAGGTCGACTCCGAAATGCCCTTTGAAATGCACCCGTCTTTCCCGACCGTTGCGACCATTGGCAATATGTCCTTTACCGGACGCCGCTTCTGTGTGAAATAAGTGTAATAGAGAATGGGGTAGAGGGTAATGCCTTCTCTCGGTATCTTTTTGATTATCCTCAAAGCATCATCCATGGTCCTGAGCAGTTCATCGGCCTGAGTATAAGCATTATTGAGCCTGTCTGCAGCAGTAATGGTTTCATACTCGCCCTTATTGGCCTGATATGCACTCCACACCCCGAAAGCGTCGCTCCGTTCTATTGCCTTACGTCTATTCTTCTGTATAGCCTTCAAGCGCCTGTAGTTTTTAAGAGCCAGCCGTGTCTGCTGATAAACCCTTTCTTGAGCGCCGGATTCGTTGTTTGCGGCGTGCTGTTTTATCGTTTCGACTCTGTCGTCATCCAAAAGACCATACCTATGAAACAGGTCGATGACCTTAGCAGGTGTACTCAGGGGGTTGCTGAACGGATTTTTTGCAGCCATATACTCAGCCCTCCTTTATTCTATATCATCAAAATCATCGTCATCATCAAAGCCTTGGTTTAGAGCCTTGCTGTTAGACCGTAGTCTCTCGGCCACCTCTGGTGACCACTCGACATTATTGTTTTTGAGCTGAGCATCTATCGTCTGGTATGCCAGCATCTGTGCCGGGGTCACTTTAGTGACCTGAGGCACGGTGCTGTTGTTTCGTGCCGGCATCGCCACATAGGGTTCATCGTACGTCTCCGATGCGTACTCGTCCACAGGTGACATCAGGTCATCCGGGCTGAGTTTTTTTAACGAGGGCGCGGCTGTTTTTTTAGACGGTTGCCTGCGTTTTTCCTCCTGGGGTTTGCTTCCCGTTTTTTTCTTTTTAACTACGGGTTGCGGACGTTCAACACTTTCGACGGGCTGATAGCTTACAACATACGAGCTTGCGCCGTTTGCTCTTTCAGGTGGCGGCGATTCGAAACTGGCAGCTATCCTGCTTGATATGGCAGCCTGTGTGAGATACTGCATGAATTGCTGGTATGCCTGCGCTTGTGGGAACAAAGCTCTTATTGCCCTATACGCATCCAAAGCTTCACTAACAATGGATGCCTGCTCGTTCATTTCGGCGAAAAACTGCTCCGGGTTATCGGGAGTATGCGACGCCTGAAGCAACGCCTCAAATAATGATATAGCCGTCGAGATATAGACTGTCTTCTTTCGCCCCTTCGTTTGCAACACATCATAAGCGTTCTGCTGCTGAGGGAAGTCAGAATTAAAGGCGAGGCGCATAAAATATCTATCCCCGTCCGATTTTGGTCTCACTCAATCGCCACCTTTCTGCTGAACAGCGGGGGAGGGAGCCAGGGATTATCCCTGGCTCTTTGCTGCTTTTGCGCTCATGCTGTCTTTAAGTGCTAACAGAGCCATATTTCTATAGCCTTTCGCATTCGCGGTTATATCCTGAACGAAAACGCTGTGCTTGTTCAGCTTGTTGGACCGCACCAACTGCTCGTGGAACAGGAGGCTGCCACCACCCATGAATATACAGGGGACTCCATATACACCGAGCTTCTTCTCGTTGAGTTTACCGATAAGATTTATAGCATACTCTTCTGCCTGGTTCTTAACTTCATCTACTATATCGTCATTGAGACCGGTGTCTTTGCCGAGAAGTATGGCCTCTATGGCAGATTCAGTAATGTTGAATGCATGCCGCCTTGAAACTTCCGACTGGATACCGTTTATCATGTCATTCACGCCGTAAGGAACGCTGTTATTGCCCGACTCAGATACGCTGGAATCAATAAGATGAATGTAATCCGTAGTGTAGCCACCTATATCAATGATATAAAGCTCGGGATAATTCCGCACCTTTTCAACCTCTGGGAGCTGCGCCATCATTACGGCATATCCCTGAGAGCCGACAAAAACGTTGGCTATACGGATATAATACTGCTTGTCATTCCATGTGAAAGCATATGTATTCTTGCCGTTCTTGAAATACTTGCTATACTTGCTCTTAAGGCGCTCAATATGACCCGGAGGAGTACCGATTGCCAGCACGATTTTCATGGGCTGGTCAAAGGTTGCTTCCTCGATATAAGCGTCCTCCGCCTCAAGCTGCTTTGCTATGGCGATGAGAGTAAGGATGAGAAAACGATTCTGCCCGTTTAAATCGTCTTCCGTCTTGTCTTCTACATACGGGATACGTTTACCAGCATCAAGCCCGAAGTAGTTGCCGTTGTATCCAAGCACGTCATTTCTCGTTGCGGGCTTTTTATTTCCATAGAAAAAAATGCCCGTAGCAAAGGAACCTTCGGGGTACTTGGTAAGACGGTTCCCCTGGTCAACTGCACATACAAACATATATTACCCTCCTATATGTGGATTATTATGCCAAAATTATAAGCTTGTCGAATAATAAAGTCAAGTTTTATTCCCCATAAATCAATACTTCATGGTATTTTAGTGGACATAATACGCAAGTCGTGCATATTTAAGTATCTATAAAGTCAGACAGAGCACCACTTCCATAGGGGGCACATTAGGATGCCCCGCATGGGAGCGGTAGTTCATGTAAGGAGAACGCTCTCTGTATGTTGGATTTGTAGAAATGTAAGCTCGCTGGGAATGTTCTCAACTTTTCTTTCTGGAATGTATTGAATTTATTGAACTGGCATGACACAGAGCAACCTGTATGGTTGCAACGTAGTTTCAGCCTCATTGTTTTTTCTAAATTTCCAGTTGTTCTTCTGTGATTTTTGCAACCTGCGGCAGCTTGCGAGCTTCTTCGGTGCGAAGCTGGAACATATCCAGTTCAAAATTACCGAGCCGCACGCGGTCAAGACCGTCAGCATCCTTGAAGATGTCGAAAAGGTTTTTGACTCGCAGCGCATCTTGCTTATCCGTCCAGTGTTCCTTAATGAATTCATATCCTTCCTCATCAGGACGGCAGTGATATTCCATCAAGAAGAGTGTGATGGGTTCGGTATCAGGATACGCTTCCTGCAGCATCTTCGCGCTCTCAGCGCCGTGTGTATTGTCCTCAGCATCGCTGCATCTGCCTGTGTCGTGATACAGTGCTGCCTCAATCAGAATTTCCTTGTCTTCCAAATCGAGACCTTTCATAAACGTCAACAGCATACACATAAAAAGCACACGTCCAGCATGAGATTTTCCATGCAGGTTGCTCACCATTTGAAATGGAACAGCGTCATAATCAGCATTCCTCTGATAGAGCCAGAAGTCGTCTATCGCACCGTCCTCAACGACCTTGTTGAGCCAGTTGATGCCATAGAATGGGAAATCCTCTACTTCCTTTACGTCATCAGGAAATACGATAACCTCTTCTTCCGTGCCGTCGAAATACTCGATGACTGCATCCTTCTTGACC
>CATXZX010000062.1 GCA_958404085.1 uncultured Prevotellaceae bacterium
CTTGAAATCACCGCCAGGAAAATCGGTTCTTCCAATACTATGCAGGAAAAGACTGTCGCCACTGAATAAAATGTGTTCTTCGGCACAATAGAAACATACACCTCCTGGAGTATGGCCGGGGGTATGGATGACTTGCAATTTATGTGTGCCGAATTTTATTTCGTGACTTTCCGTAAGACAACCTTCAAATGGGGCCATGGTGACCTGACGTGTGAGTCTTAGGAAACGAAGTAATTGCTGTTCGCAATCCTGATATAGTTCGGTATCTGCAGGATGGAGTTGCGCCTTTAAGTGGAATTTTTGAAAAAGACGGTTTGAACCCATTACGTGGTCGAAATGCCCGTGCGTGAAGAGTTGTACTTTGGGTAACAGATTTTCCTGCTGCAGGTATTTTTCAATTTGTTCTTCTTCGTTGTCTGAAAACACGCCGCAATCAATGATAACGCACTCGTTCGTTTCGTCACTGACAATGTAACAATTTTCTTGTATCGGATTGACTGTAAAAGTTTTGATTGTAAGCATGAGCGATTCGGCAGATGTTATATAAGTGAGACATGTATGACTTTTTTTGTGTCGAAAAATGGTTCCTGAAAGTATGAATTGAGGTTCCACACGGTGGTACGTTTTTTGTAACCGCTCAATTCGTGGTCAAGTTCGCCTCCTTTCAGGCAGATAAGTCCGTTCGGTATGGAATTGCGTTGTTTGTTATGGATGTTTTTCCGGATAATATGTATGAGCTTTTCCGTTTCCATAACGGCCCTGCTCACGACAAAATCGTATTGTTCTTTCACTTCGATACCGTTGCAGTGGCTCAGTGTTACATTTGTAAGTCCTATGGCTTGGGAAATTTCCCGGGCGACTTTTATTTTCTTTCCGATACTGTCTATCAGATGGAAATGGCATTCAGGAAAAAGTATGGCTAATGGAATACCAGGAAAACCTCCACCTGTTCCTAAATCCATGATGTGTGTTTCTGGACGGAATGAAAGAATTTTCGCAATGCTCATGGAGTGTAGCACGTGGTGTTCGTAAAGATTGTCAATGTCTTTACGGGAAATGACATTGATCTGATCGTTCCATTCGTGATACAGGGAATAGAGTTGCGCTATTTGATTTTTTTGTATCTCTGTAAGATCGGGAAAATAGCGTGTGATGAGTTCTATGTTGGGCTCGGTCTTCATGTTGTACGTCGTATGAATAATGGATAACCGTTTTTGTAAGAGTGTTGTAATCGTTACTGGTTTTCGGTAGTTTTTGAATCGGCATTCTTTGTCTTATTTCTTCTCCATCTTTTTTGCGCGTTCTTTTTTTTAGCCGATTTTTCCGACGAAGTTACGGTTGTTTCGGATTTTGTTTGTTTGTTCCGGGTTTGGGAAGAGCGTCTGCGCTTGTTGTTTTTTTGTTTTGCGGGATTGGGATTATACGCAGGTTGTTCTCCTAATTCTTTAGGTAAAGCCATTTTTTCGATGTCTTTGTTGAGAAAGCGTTCAATTCCTGAAAAACGGATTTGGTCTTTTTCATTAACAAAGGTGATGGCCATGCCGTCACGGTTAGCACGTGCTGTACGACCGATGCGGTGTACGTAATCTTCGGCATCATGCGGAACGTCGTAATTGATGACCATTTGTATGTCATCAATGTCAATACCTCGGGCTACAATGTCGGTGGCTACCAAGATGTCGATGTTGCGGTTTTTGAATGCCAACATTACATTGTCACGCTGTTTCTGTTCCAGATCCGAGTGCATTTCATCTGCATTCAGATTCATGCGTTTCAAGGCTGCAGCCAATTCTTTCACCTTCGATTTGGACGAAGAGAATACGATAATGCGTTCCGGTTTTTTGTCTTTGAACAAATGTTGTATGATACGTAACTTTTGATTTTCTTTGCAGATGTACGCTTGTTGGACAATCTTTTCGGCCGGTTTGGATACTGCAATTTTTACTTCTACGGGATTGTCGAGGATTTTTTCAGCCAGTTGTTGGATCTTATTGGGCATTGTTGCCGAAAAAAGGATGGTTTGTCTTTTTTTCGGCAGTTTTTTTTCAATGAGCATGATGTCTTCGCTGAATCCCATGTCGAGCATTCGGTCAGCTTCGTCGAGAACAAAAAACGAAACGTTTGAGAAGTCGGCGTTATCAAGATTTAGATGACTGATTAGACGGCCAGGAGTTGCAATAATAATGTCTGCTCCAAGTTGCAGGCCTTTCCGTTCTTGTTCATAGCGTATGCCATCATTACCTCCGTAGATGGCGACGCTTGAGATAGGCATATAGTATGAGAACCCCTGCAGTGCGACATCTATCTGTTGTGCCAGTTCGCGTGTCGGCAACATGATAATACATTTTACGGCATTGTCAGGATAATTTTGCGTATATAGTTTTTCTAATATGGGGAGTAGGTACGCGGCAGTTTTTCCGGTACCGGTCTGAGCGATGCCTATGACGTCACGACCTTCTAATATGACAGGAATCGTTTTTTCCTGAATGGGGGTACACTCCTCGAATCGCATGGCATCCAAGGCATCGAGCAGATTGTCATTAAGGGGTAAATCGTAAAAATCCACAGTCTTATTTTGATTAAAAAATTATTGAGGAGTTTTCTTATAAAGAATAAAAGCAATAATCATGAACAGAAGGTTGGGAATCCATACGGCAAGCATAGGAGGCCATCCGCCTTTGGTGGCAAATGTAGAGGAAATGGTCTGAAATAAGATATATGAAAAACTGAGTGCAAGACCGATTCCCAAGGATAGGCCCATACCGCCTTTTCTTTTTTGGGAAGATAGCGATACGCCGATTATAGTTAGGATAAATGCGGCAAAGGGTGTTGCAAAACGCTTGTGGTATTCAACTTCAAATGTACTGATATTTGCTGCTCCACGCATTTTCTGCTTATCAATGAATTCCCGAAGTACAGGAGTTGTCATGGTTTCTTGTTGTTGATATGAATACATAAAATCTGAAGGCTCCATCATGATGACGGAATCTAATTTTTCGCCGTTTGTTATCCGTTCGCGCATACCGTGCAATTCACGGATACGATACCCTTTGATAATCCAGTGATAACGTTCGTCTGCCATGGTGTCGTATTGAATAGCGCGTGCCGTCAGATGCGATACAAGTTTTTTATTGACGAATTTGTCTAATGAAAAGTTATAACCGGTTTTTGTCGGATTTTCAAAGTGTGAGATAAATGCCACAACACCAGTGTCTACTTGAAGTTGGACATTGTCTGCAAATGTGATGTTTTTCTTGTTTATGTATGTGTTATAGAAATTTGTTCGTTCGATATTTCCTTTAGGGATGACGTAAGCTCCAAGCAGAATACCTGCTAATGCGATAATTCCAGCAGACATCATATAAGGACGAAGGAGTCGCCTGAAACTCATTCCCGTTGACATCATCGCAATGATTTCGGAGTTGTCTGCTAACTTAGACGTGAAAAAAATAACAGAAATAAAAACGAAAAGGGGACTGAATAAGTTCGAAAAATAGGGTATGAAATTCAAATAATAATCGAATACAATTCTTTGGAATGGCGCATGGCTGGCTGTAAACTTGTCGATGCGTTCGTTAAAGTCAAAGATGATGGCGATAAATATAATGAGGGCGATAGAAAAAAGGTATGTTCCCAGAAATTTTCGGATTATATACCAATCGATACGTGTAATGAAACGCCGATACGTCCGCTTTTCATTGTCTTTTGGCTGGGTATGTCTCCTGAATTTAATTTTTATTCGCTTCATCGCCATTTTGTTGTCAAAGTCTTGTTGTGACCTTTTCGAGCATACGCGATTTCCAGGTAATGAAATCACCGTTGATGATGTGCAATCGTGCTGCTTTTACTAATTGTAAATAGAATGCCAGATTGTGTATAGAGGCTATTTGGAGAGCCAATAGTTCCTTTGATTTAAACAAATGGTGCAAGTATGCTTTTGTGTATGCGTGGTCCACATAACTTGTACCAGATTCGTCAATGGGTGAAAAATCGTCCTCCCATTTTTTGTTTCTCATGTTTAGGATGCCTTCGGACGTGAATAGCATGGCATTTCGTCCGTTGCGTGTTGGCATAACACAGTCAAACATGTCGACACCCCGCTCAATAGCTTCAAGGATATTAGCAGGTGTACCGACCCCCATTAGGTAACGAGGTCGGTTTTCCGGTAAAATCTCATTGACAACTTCTATCATTTCGTACATGACTTCCGTCGGTTCACCGACAGCCAGTCCTCCGATTGCATATCCTTCTGCATTTTGGGAAACTGCGAACTCTGCGCTTTGTCGTCTCAAATCCGGATAGACGCACCCCTGAACAATGGGGAAAAGAGTTTGCGAATAACCGTAAAGAGGCTCTGTCTCATTGAAGCGTTTAATACATCGCGTGAGCCAATTGTGTGTCAGATTCATGCTTTTTTGTGCATACGCGTAATCAGCCGTTCCGGGCGCGCATTCGTCAAATGCCATGATAATGTCTGCACCAATGATTCTTTCTATATCGATAACTCGTTCCGGAGTAAAGAAATGCTTGCTGCCGTCGATATGTGAACGAAATTCGCAACCTTCTTCCGTCAGTTTGCGAATACCGGAGAGAGAAAACACTTGGAATCCGCCGCTGTCTGTTAACATAGGCTTGTTGAATCCATTAAATTTGTGCAATCCTCCCGCTTTTTGCAGAATCTCCAGTCCGGGACGTAAGTAGAGATGGTAGGTATTGCCTAATATGATTTGAGCCTGGATATCCTCTGTCAATTCGCGTAGATGAACACCTTTAACACTACCTAAGGTACCTACCGGCATGAAGATAGGAGTTTCTATATTGCCATGGTCTGTTTTGATCAGTCCAGCCCTTGCATGGCATTTTTCATCTGTATGTTGTAATTCGAATGTCATGCGTCAGGCTTTAGTCTCTTCTTCTTTTACCGGTATGGTGAAGTCAATGGCGTTTTCTACTTTTTCGTCCAATAAAGCATATTGGAAAACTTCTTGTATATCTTCGACATAATGGATTGTAAGTCCTTTGATGTAGATCTCCGGTATTTCTTCGATATTCTTACGATTGTCCTTACACATCAGAATATCTGTAATTCCGGCTCGTTTGGCTGCCAAGATTTTTTCTTTGATGCCACCGACTGGAAGTACTTTTCCCCGCAATGTAATTTCGCCTGTCATGGCTATATGCGGACGAACTTTCCGTTGGGTAAGAGCCGATGCCAATGACGTGGCGATTGTAATACCGGCCGAAGGACCATCTTTAGGTACAGCTCCTTCGGGTACATGGATATGAATGTTCCAATGTTCGAAAATCTGTTCATCGAGTTCCAGCGATTTGGCATGGGCTTTGATGTATTCAAGGGCCAACACGGCAGATTCCTTCATGACATCTCCCAAGTTACCCGTAAGTGTTAGCTTCGAGCCTTTTCCTTTGCTTAAACTTGTTTCGATGAAGAGTATTTCGCCACCGACCGATGTCCAGGCCAATCCCGTTACGACACCGGCATACTTGTTACCTTCGTAGTGGTCGCGGCTGTATGGTGGTTTTCCTAACAGTTCCTCGACAATAGTAGATGTAATTTGTCCTTTTTCAAAGGTTTCTTTACCTTTGACGATTTGCAAAGCTATTTTTCGGAATAGTTTGTTGAATTCTTTTTCCAGACCGCGGACTCCGCTTTCTCTTGTGTATTGTTCTATGATCTTTTCGATGACGGAATTTTTAATCTGGATGGAATAATCAGATGCAATACCGGCATTTTCCATTTCTTTCGGTATTAAATGCCTTTTTGCAATTCCGATTTTCTCTTCTGTCAGGTATCCGCTCACTTCAATCAGCTCCATACGGTCTAATAAAGGGCGTGGAATAGTTCCAAGATTGTTGGCAGTGGCAATGAATAGAATTTTGGACAAATCGTAGTCCATATCCAAAAAATTATCATGGAACGCATTGTTTTGTTCTGGATCCAGAACTTCCAACAACGCCGAAGACGGGTCGCCGTTGTAGTTGTTTTGTGAGATCTTGTCTATTTCGTCTAAGATGAAAACCGGATTGTCCGTTCCTGCTTTAATGAGACTTTTTACAATACGCCCAGGCATTGCGCCGATGTATGTTTTGCGATGTCCTCTGATTTCTGCTTCATCATGTATACCGCCTAAAGAAATACGCACATACTTACGATGTAAAGCGGCTGCAATACTTTTTCCTAAAGACGTCTTACCGACTCCCGGAGGACCGTATAAGCAAATGATTGGCGATTTCAGATCTTTTCGTAATGTCAGGACTGCCAAGTGTTCCAGAATGCGTTCTTTTACTTTTTCAAGGCCGTAATGGTCTTTGTTCAGCACCCGTTCTGCGTTTTTAATACTTAGGTTATCTACCGATGTCTCTCCCCATGGTAAACTGAGCATCACTTGCAAGTAATTGTATTGAATGTTGTAGTCAGGACTTTGCGGGTTGAGCCTTTCCAGTTTAGACAATTCTTTTTTAAAGACCGAACGTGTTTCATCCGACCATCTTTTTTGGGCAGCTTCTTCTTCCAGTTCTCTTATTTCTTGATCTTGTGGAGATTCGCCCAACTCATCCTGGATATTCTTAATCTGCTGTTGAAGGAAATATTCTTTTTGTTGCTGATCAAGTTCTTCGCGTGTTTTGTTCTGAATAGTAGCTTTTAGCGAAGCAAACTGGCATTCTTTATTTAGAATGGATAACAATCTGAATGCGCGGGCTTTAAGTGAGTCGATTTTGAGCAGTTCGTTTTTGTCTTCAATACTGAATGGAAGATTTGTGCAGATGAAGTTTATCAGAAACATCTTGTTGCTGATATTGCGTATGGCAAACGATGGTTCCTCACGTGAAGTCTCGTTTATTTTTAAGTATTGGATAGTCAAATCCTTACATGCGTCGACTAATGCGTTGAACTCTTTATCGGCTTCTTCGTTTAAGTATTCTTGAAGTTGGTCTACTTTTGCTGTAATGTAAGGTGTATAGTCTATTATTTCTTTGATTTGGAAACGGCTAAATCCCTGCAGGAGTACAGTATAACTATTGTCCGGTAACTCGAGAATACGGATAATCTTAGCAATTGTTCCTGTTGTATAAAGATCTTTCTCTACCGGATTTTCAGTCTCAGGATTAATTTGGCTAGTTACTCCAATAAATGTATCTTTTTTATGTGCTTCATGAATAAGCTCTAAAGATGTTTTACGCCCAACAGTAACGGGTATGACAACTCCAGGAAATAAAACCATGTTGCGAAGGGGCAATATGGGTAATACATCATCGATTGTAATATTAAAAAGGGTTTTTGTGTCGCCGTCAAAGTCGGCTATGAGCGAAAAAGGGTTCTGATTTGAATCGTTGTTCATTAGTAAAAATACTATACTGTGTGAATTTTCGCATATTGCGAGTAAAGCGGTGCAAAGTTAAGGATTAAAAGCGAATTTTATACTTGATGCAGAGTAAAAGTTTTTGTGTAAAATGTAAAATAACTAATTTTGCGTTGTGAGATTCAATGATGGAAAATATATATTTCGAATTTAAGCAATTTCGCGTCCGACATGATCGGTGTGCAATGAAGATCGGAACGGATGGAGTCATGCTTGGAGCCTGGTGTGATGTCGGGCAGGCTACGGCAATATTGGATATAGGTACAGGGACGGGAATTATAGCTTTATTGGCCGCCCAGCGGAGTAATGCACGGATTATCGGAATTGATATTGATCGTGAGGCTGTAGAGCAGGCTTGTGAAAACGCGATGAATAGTCCGTGGCCTGATCGTATTTCAATTTTCAATTATGATGCGTTATCGTGTAGCTGTATGTTTTCCGAACACAGTTTTGATTTGATTGTTTCGAATCCTCCTTTTTATGAGAATGCATTGAATTCCAACGATAAGCGTCGCAATAGTGCGCGTAACGAATCTTCTCTACCTTTTGAATCTCTAATAGACACTGTTACAACCCTTCTTCACGTAAAAGGTCGTTTTAATGTCATTCTACCGTATG
>CATXZX010000063.1 GCA_958404085.1 uncultured Prevotellaceae bacterium
CCATGTGGCAGTTTGCCCGTAAAAAACAGGTACCGATAGCCGGAAAGGATTTCAAAACCGGGCAGACGTTGATGAAGACGGTATTGGCTCCGATGTTGCGTACCCGTTGTTTGGGATTGTCAGGCTGGTTCTCGACCAATATACTGGGAAACCGCGATGGCGAGGTTCTCGATGCTCCCGAAAACTTCAGGACCAAGGAGGTCAGCAAACTCTCCGTTATCGAAACGATTCTCAACAAAGAAGATTATCCGGAGCTTTATTCCGATATTTACCATAAGGTTCGCATCAATTATTATCCTCCCCGTAATGACAATAAAGAAGGATGGGATAATCTGGACATTTATGGTTGGATGGGACCGGATTACGGCATGCAGATAAAAGTGGATTTTCTTTGTCGGGATTCCATTCTGGCAGCTCCATTGTTGCTCGACTTGGTGTTATGTTCGGATTTGGCCGCACGCGCGGGCCGATGGGGGATACAGTCATGGTTGTCTTTCTTCCTGAAAAGCCCGATGCACGATTTCGAACAGGGCGTAGAACCCGTACATGACTTATTCCAGCAATTTGTGATGTTTAAAAATGAAGTACGCCTGATGGGAGGCTACGAAGCAGATGAAGAAATAGATTGACACATTGGTTGAATAAATATGAATATACAGCGTTCCGTTACTTTCTTTTCGGATGAAGAGTGAGGAGCGGAACGCTTGAAACGATATGAAGCATGATCCGATTTTTGAGAATATGGCTGTTGTTGTTGCTGGCGCTTCCTGTGTCGGCTGGTGCGCAATATCTGGAGGGCGATGTGGTCGATGCTGAAACGGGAGAGGGGATTGCTTATGTCTATGTATTGTGTCCGGAAACAAAAACGGGCAAACAGACGGATGATAAAGGGCATTTCAAGATTCCATACCAGAAAAAAATGGAAAAACTGACGTTCTCGTGTGTCGGCTATAAACGGAAAACCGTAAAGGTAGATGTTCCGGGCAAACCGATCCTCATGAAGTTGGAAATGGATGCTCGGCTTATGAAAGAGGTAGGTGTCACGACAAAGAAAAAGAAGTACAAACGGAAAGACAATCCAGCAGTTCTATTGATGCGTAAGGTCATTGCGGCCAAATCGTTGACCGATCTTTCGAATCTTGACTATTATCAATACCGGAAATATCAGAAGTTCAATTTTGCTATCAACGACTTTACACCGAAAGTGTTCGAGGAAGGGCGTTTTAAGAAGATGCCGTTTCTGAAAAAGTATGTTGTACGCGATGAAGCAACGGGCAAGTTGACACTTCCGGTCATGGTGGACGAAACGTTGACCGATCATTTGTATCGGAAAAATCCCCAGTCGAAAAAAAGTATTGTGCAGGGCCACCGTTCGAAGGGACTCAACGAATGGTTTAGTACGGGCGATATCATGAATGTCATGTTGCAGGATTGTTTTGAGGACGTCAATATTTATGATAACATGGTCCGCTTGCTCCGGAATCAGTTCGTAAGTCCCATATCGAGTACCCAGGCTATCAGTTTCTACCGTTATTTTATTGCAGACACTGTGATGGTTGGAAACGATAGGTGTATAGAAGTTTCTTTTACGCCGAATAATTCCCAGGACTTCGGTTTTACCGGAAGCCTCTATATCATGGCCGATTCCACCTATCGTGTCCGTAAGGTTGAAATGGGTGTTCCGTATCATTCCGGGATAAATTTTGTCGACAACATGCATCTGGTACAGGAGTTTACCGAACTTCCTACCGGAGAGTACGTACTTCTTTATGACGAGATGCAGGTCCAGCTCGAATTATTGGAATTTCTGACAAAATTTCAAGTCCGTCGAACTACGCGTTACAGCGATTATGCTTTTGACAGCATACCCGAAAACCGACTGAACTGGCTCGGCGATAAAAAAACGGCTCCTGATGCCATGCTTCGTACGGATTCATTTTGGGAAAAAGAGCGTCCGTTGCCGCTTACGAAGTCGGAAACTTCCATCAACAGTTTTCTGAAGGATATGGAAGCCATGAAGGGTTTCAATCTTGCCTTGTTTGTCGTCAAAGCCTTTGTCGAAAATTTTGTCGAAACATCGAAGAATCCCGAAAAACCGAGTAAAATCGATATCGGACCGGTAAATACCATCGTTTCACATAACCAGATAGACGGTTTCCGCTTGCGTGCCAGTGCGCAGACCACGGCCAATCTGGATCCTCATCTGTTTGCCCGTGGCTATGTGGCTTACGGTTTCAAGGACCATCGTTGGAAAGGATTGGGCGAACTGACTTATTCTTTGAACAAGAAGGCCTATCTGCCGCGTGAGTTTCCTGTCCATAATCTGACCCTTACGGGGCAGTACGATGTGATGGCACCGTCCGACAAAATCCTTCCTACTGACAAAGACAATGTGTTTACTTCGTTCAAATGGACAACGGTCGATTTGATGAGCTACGTGAAACGCATGTCGCTGAAGTACTACCGTCAATGGGCCAACGGCCTGCGCCTGACGGCCGTCTTGAAGCATGAACGCGACGAACCTACCGGCAAATTGTCCTATGAGTCACTGAACGGAAGCCTGTTACCCTCACGGAATATCCGACAGGCGGGAATGAAAGAACTGGTGACAAACGATTTTACACTGGGTTTGCAGTATCAGCCCGGCGCATCCTATATAAACACGAAGCAGCGGCGTGTGACGGTTAACAAGGATGCTCCGGTTTTCTCACTATCCCATACAATAGGATGGCGTGGCCTGGGAAACGGCGATTACACCTATAACTATACGGAATTGGGAGTTTACAAGCGTTTTTTCCTATCCGCTTACGGACGTCTGAACATGCACCTGCGCGGTGGGATACAATGGAACCAAGTACCTTTCCCCTTGTTGATAACCCCTCCGTCAAACTTGTCGTACATCAAACAGGAGGGAATGTTCAATCTCATTAACAATATGGAGTTTATGAGCGACCGGTTTGCTTCTCTCACGCTTTCCTGGGAACCGAACGGGTGGTTCTTCAACCGTATTCCGCTGTTGCGGAAGTTGAAGTGGCGCGAATATGTGGCTTACAATACCTATTGGGGGACTTTGACGAAGAAAAACAATCCGATGCTGGAACAAAACCGCTTGAATGATAAACTGTTCTATTTTCCGGGCCATTTCGTTGGAACGGACGTTTTCCGGTTTAGCAGTCGTCCGCTTGATCCCGATGTCCCTTATATGGAATGGGTTGTCGGCATACACAACATATTTAAAATATTGTGTATCGATTATGTCCATCGGGTAAATTATCGGGATAAAACGGCTAATTACGATGTACATAGGTGGGGAGTCCGGATAAAACTGGATTTCACATTCTGAGCATAATGTCTGTCTCATTTTTAAACAGCGGCCCGGTTTTTAAAAATATCGGGCCGCTGTTTGCATTTGGAACCTGCGTGGAAAATACAAATACGGATTGAAACTTCGAAAAAACAAAAAACAACAGGAAATCGGTGTAGAACTGCCGAAAAAGTTGTAATTTTGACTGCAAATTACGGACTTATGGATGAATCTTTGTTGCAGCGCGTAAAACAGCGGTATGGAATTGTGGGTAATTACGAGGGGATAAACCGAGCTTTGGATGTTGCCCTTCAGGTTGCCATGACCGATCTGTCAGTGCTCATTACAGGAGAGAACGGTGTGGGAAAAGAAGTTTTTCCACGTATCATTCATGAACACAGTGCGCGAAAAGGGAAAAAATATTTTGCTGTCAATTGCGGTTCCATTCCCGAGGGAACCATCGATTCCGAGCTTTTCGGTCATGAGAAAGGTGCTTCTACCGGTGCGATCGGAGAGCGGGAGGGATATTTCGGCGTGGCTAACGGAGGTACGCTTTTTCTGGATGAAGTCGGTGAGTTGCCGTTGTCTACACAGGCCCGTCTGTTGCGTGTGCTGGAGACAGGCGAATACATCCGTGTAGGTTCGAGTGATGTTCGGAAAACGAACGTCCGTATCGTTGCTGCTACGAATGTAAACATGACGAAGGCCATTAGCGAAGGACGTTTTCGTGAAGACCTTTATTACAGGTTGAACACAATTCCCGTAGCAATCCCTCCGTTGCGAGACAGGGGTGACGATATTGTATTGTTGTTCCGTAAATTTGCGCTCGAGATGAGCGAAAAGTACAAGATGCCGGCCATACGGCTCACCGAAGAGGCCAAACGCAAGTTGATGGCCTATTCGTGGCCCGGCAATGTGCGGCAGTTGAAAAACATTACCGAGAATATGTCTGTGACCTCTGAGGAACGCGAGATAACTCCTGAAATAGTGGCCCGTTATATTCCAGAGGAAACGCATACCAACCAGCTTGTGATGCGAAAGGAGAGCCCTGCTTCTCATAGTTTTGAGAATGAACGCGAAATACTCTATCAGATATTGTTCGACTTGCGACGGGACGTGACGGAACTCAAGAAGTTGGTAAACGAGCAGAAGCATAGCGAAGTACAGACAGAGACACCCTCCCCCGTCACACTGTATCCATCTGTACCGGCAACGGTACGTCCGGACGATTTCCAGGATACCGAGGAATACATCGAGGAATCCTTGTCGTTGGGAGATTTGGAACGCGAGATGATTCGCCGTGCATTGGAGAAAAACCATGGACGGCGTAAGAATGCAGCGCGGGATCTGGATATTTCGGAACGTACTTTATATCGTAAAATAAAAGAGTATGGTCTGGAATAGAAAGACGTTTTCTGATTTTTTCGTCATTTGTTCGATGTTGTTGTCGTGTGTGGCATGCAGCGTATCGTACCGTTTCAACGGCGCATCCATTAATTATGACAAGATAAAGACCATACAGATTGCAGATTTTCCGATTCGTTCTGCATACGTATGGGCTCCGATGCGTGCCATGTTCAATAATACGCTTCAGGATACTTATGCCAACCAGACACGTCTGCGTTTTGTCAAACGGAACGGCGATTTGCAACTTGCAGGCGAGATTGTCGGTTATGACCAGTTCAACAAGGCTATTACGGCTGACGGCCATTCTTCGCAGACACAGCTTAAAATGACGGTGAACGTCCGGTTTGTCAATACGAAGGACAAGACGCAGTTTGAACGCCGTTTTTCGGCTACGGCCGAATATGACTCTTCGCGTCAATTGACCGATGTACAGGAGGAACTTGTCACACAGATGATAAAGGACATAACGGACCAAATTTTTAATGCGACGGTTGCTAATTGGTAAAGTGAGATATGGATAGAACAGTAGATTTGGTCCGGAATACGGAATGTTTGAACCGTGATACGTTGCATGAATTGCGTACGTTGCTCGCACAGTATCCATATTATCAGACGGCCCGTTTGCTTTATCTGCAGAATCTTTTTTTGCTACATGATGCCTCTTTCGGCGATGAATTGCGTAAGGCTGCTCTCTATGTGAGCGACAGGCGCGTGTTGTTCCAAATGGTGGAAGGGAAAAATTACGAACTGGTAGTCCGGAAACCGAATGATGCCCAAAAGAAAAAAAATACGGCCGACCGTACAACAACCCTGATAGACAATTTCCTGATGACCTTGCCGGATGAGGAGCAACCCAAACGCAAACTGACGCTGGCCGATGCAACGACGGATTATGCGGCTTATCTGTTGCAGATGGATGATCTGGAGGAATCAAAGAGTACTTCATCTTCCAGAGAACAGGACTTGATAGATGACTTTATCGAAAAAAGCCCCGAGCGTATCGTGTTACAGGACACTCCCGAGTATGTCCCCGAGGTTCCGATGGCTACGGATGGCGACGAGGAAAATGACGAAGAAGACTATTTTACCGAGACTTTGGCGAAAATCTATATAAAACAGGAGCGTTATGAGAAAGCGATTGAAATTATACGCAAATTAAGTTTGAATTATCCAAAAAAAAATAGTTACTTTGCAGACCAAATACGTTTCTTAGAGAAATTAGTAATCAATAACAAAAATAAAAAGTAGAATTACGATGTACACAGTATTAGTCGTTTTGATGGTAATCGCATCTTTGTTGATGTGCTTCATTGTGCTGATTCAGGAATCTAAAGGTGGAGGATTGGCTTCCAGTTTTTCTTCGTCCAATCAGATAATGGGTGTGCGCAAGACAACGGATTTAATTGAAAAAATAACATGGTCGTTGGCTATCATGCTGGTTGTCCTGAGTGTGTTGTCTTCTTATTTCATACCGAAGGCGGTTACGGAGAGGTCTGTTATCATGAAAGATAACATCACGGTTCCGGCCCTTCCGGCTGCTCCTAAGAACAATGCGACACCGGTTCAGCAGGCTACCCCACAACAGGCTCCGGCTGCCGCACAGCCGGCTCAGGAAGGTAACGCCGCTCCTGCTCCTCAAGATTAAAAGAGGTAAATGATACATGAATGTATGATAAAAAGGATTGGTTCCAGTGGATCAATCCTTTTATACATTCTTTGAATGGTTGAAGTACGTGGCATTTATAAGCCTGTCGATATATAGAAGTTGGGCATTGAATGTTTTTGAGGTAAGACGGCCGGATTAACAGTTTTTGTCGGATGCGGTACGTTGGATGGAATCGTTGAATATGAAAACCGTAATAAGGTGAAGTATATAGGTAAAATGTATACTTTTCATAGAGGTTTTGTTTATAATTTTGCTGTTGAAAAATTGGCTTGGTCGTGAACCGGCATGAGTTTGATTGAAAGTTGTATAGAAAAAGATAAATCTTATGTTAAGAAAAATCCGGATAATTGCTGCAACCGTGTTTTTGGTCTTGTTGACACTTCTATTTCTCGATTTTACGGGAACCCTGCATGCGTATTTTGGCTGGATGGCAAAAATACAGTTCCTTCCGGCAGTCCTGGCTCTCAATGTAGGAGTCGTGTTGTTCTTGGTCGTATGTACGCTGTTGTTCGGGCGGGTATATTGTTCCGTCATTTGTCCTTTGGGCGTAATGCAGGATGTTTTTTCGTGGACAGCTGGCCGTTTTAAGAAGAATAGGTTTCATTATGAACCCGCACGTTCGTGGTTGCGTTACGGTATGTTTGTATTATTCGTGGCTGCGATGTTGGCTGGATTTGTTTCTGTTGCGGCCTTGTTGGCTCCTTATAGTTCTTTTGGTCGTATCGTATCTAATTTTTTATCGCCTCTCTGGAAGTTAGGAAATAATTTTTTGGCTTCGGTTGCCGAACATCTGGACAGTTATGCTTTTTATCGAACAGAAGTCTGGGTGAATGTCGGAATTACTTTCTTTGTGGCTTTGGTTACATTGTTTATACTGGTGATTTTGGCTGTTCGTAAAGGACGCATCTATTGCAATACGTTGTGTCCGGTCGGTACATTGCTTGGGTTGTTGTCGCGTTATTCGTTGTTCCGTCCTGTCATTGATACGGAAAAATGTAACGGTTGCGGCCTTTGCGCCCGTAATTGCAAATCATCGTGCATAGATCCGAAGCAACATCTGATTGATTACAGTCGTTGTGTGGTTTGTATGGATTGCCTGGAAAAATGTCGTCAGCACGCTATCTCTTATCGAATCCGCAAGTCGGTTGCCCCGAAAAAAGAAAAAGAGAATACGGTTGTGACGGACGGCTTATCGCGACGTGGCTTTTTGGCGGTTTCCGGTATGGTAACCGCTTCGTCGTGGCTTCGGGCTCAGGAGAAGAAGGTTGATGGCGGACTTGCCGTCATAGAAGACAAGCAGATACCCGAACGGAAAACACCGATAGTACCTCCAGGGGCGATAAGTAGAACTCATTTTGCACAACATTGTACTGCCTGCCAGTTGTGTGTGTCGGTCTGTCCGAATCAAGTGCTTCGCCCTTCAGGGAATTGGTCCTCGGCTATGCAACCCGAGGTTTCGTATGAACGTGGTTATTGCAGACCGGAATGCGTGCGTTGTACGGAAGTGTGTCCGGCTGGAGCCATACGTCCTTTGACTGTGGCTGACAAGTCGGCCTGTCAGATTGGA
>CATXZX010000064.1 GCA_958404085.1 uncultured Prevotellaceae bacterium
ACCAGTTCGCCATCTTATACCGCACGAACTCCCAAAGCCGCGTATTCGAGGAAACCATGCGGAAACGCCTCATTCCCTATCGCGTATACGGAGGCTTGTCGTTCTACCAGCGCAAAGAAATAAAAGACGTACTCGCCTATTTCCGTCTGGCTATCAACCCGTATGACGAAGAGGCCCTACGCCGCGTCATCAACTATCCCACACGCGGTATCGGCGACACTACCCTGAAAAAAATAACATCAGCCGCTTCCGCGCATAATGCCAGTCCATGGGATGTGCTGAGCGACCCCAGCAAATTCAATGCCGGCATATCCGGGGCGACAGGCAAGAAGTTGTCTACCTTCCGCACACTGATTGAAAGTTTCCACACGCAGATCGAAAACGAAGATGCGTATACATTGGGCATACGCATCATACGCGAAAGCGGAATCCTGCACGACATCAGCCAAGATCTATCGCCCGAAAGCCAAAGCCGGAAAGAAAACATCGAGGAACTGGCCAATGCCATAAATACCCTCGTGGAAGAACGCAAGGAAGAAACAGGCGTCGACTTTGTCAGCCTGGTTGACTACATGTCGCAAGTCTCGCTGCTGAGCGACATGGATACCGACGAATCCGACGACGACAAGGTAACACTAATGACTATCCATGCATCCAAGGGACTGGAATTCAAAGCCGTTTTTGTGGTAGGTGTAGAGGAAAATATTTTTCCGAACGCCAATGCAGTCATGTCGCAACGACAGTTGGAGGAAGAAAGGCGTCTGTTCTACGTCGCCATTACCCGAGCCCGCGAATACTGTTTCCTTTCCTATTCGAAAAGCCGCTTCCGCTATGGGAAGATGGAGTTCTGCTCGCCCAGCCCCTTCTTACAAGAAGCACTGCGGTCCTCCCGGGTCTGCCAGGCCGGACAAGAAGAAGCCCTGCTTCCACGCACACCGCTGCGACGAAAGGAAACCGTGACTTCAGAAAACATGCTACCACCAAAACCTGCTTTCACCCGTCTCACAGACATCGCTCCAAAAACAGAAACTCCGCATACAGGTTCGGCAGAAATCACAGCCATCACAGCGGGATGCCGCATCGAACACGAACGTTTCGGACTTGGAAAAGTAACGGCCATAGAAGGCTCCGGAGACAACCGGAAAGCTACCGTTGAATTTATAAACGCAGGACGCAAACAGTTGCTCCTGAAATTTGCGCGCTTCAAAATTGTCGAATAAAAGACTCTACGCCCTAAAACAGCCCTTCTCCGACATTCAGAGCGTCTCACCGGCATAATGTCGAAAATCCATGCGGAATGTCTATTTGGGCCTAAAAAGGCCTTAATTTTCAAATTACGTCCTAAGATGCTTGATTGTTGAATAAAAAAGTAGTACCTTTGACGTGTTTTAGATACAAGTTCATATAATAATGATTGACCAAGACAGAATAATAAAAATCAACATTGAGGAAGAGATGAAAAAGTCGTACATAGACTATTCTATGTCCGTTATTGTAGCACGCGCTCTTCCCGATGTCCGTGATGGTTTCAAACCTGTTCATCGCCGTATATTATATGGTATGATGGGACTCAACAATACCCACGACAAGCCATTCAAGAAATCGGCCAGAATTGTCGGTGAAGTATTAGGTAAATACCACCCGCACGGAGACGGTTCTGTATATGGAGCCCTTGTCCGTATGGCACAAGAATGGTCTATGCGCTATTGTCTGGTAGACGGACAGGGAAACTTCGGTTCCGTCGACGGAGACTCGGCTGCCGCCATGCGTTATACCGAGGCACGTCTGGAAGCACTGGGCGAAGCCATGATGCAGGATTTAGATAAAGAAACGGTTGACATGACCCGTAACTTCGACGATACGCTGAACGAACCGACAGTCATGCCGACACGCATTCCCAACTTATTGGTGAACGGGGCAAGCGGTATCGCCGTAGGTATGGCTACAAATATTCCGCCCCACAACCTGGGAGAAATCATTGATGCCAGCATCGCTTACATCGATAACGAAGAAATAGACATCGACGGCCTGATGAAATATGTCAAAGCCCCGGACTTCCCTACGGGCGGGTTTATCTACGGTATGCAGGGAGTAAAGGATGCTTACGAAACCGGCCGCGGCCGCATCATCATGCGAGCAAGAGCCGAAATCGAACCGGGAGCCCAACACGATAAAATCATCATTACGGAAATACCGTACGGCGTCAACAAGGCTGAACTCATTAAAAGCATCGCCGAACTTGTCAACGAACGAAAAATAGACGGTATCAGTAACATAAACGACGAGTCGGACCGCGAAGGCATGCGTATCGTTGTAGACGTAAAAAGAGATGCCAATGCCAATGTCGTGCTGAACAAACTGTTCAAGATGACAGCCCTCCAGACGAACTTCAGCGTAAACTGTATCGCTTTGGTACACAATCGTCCCAAACTGCTTACACTCAAGGAATGCATCAAATACTTCATCGAACACCGTCATGACGTAGTAATCCGCCGGACAAGATTCGAACTGAGCAAGGCAGAAGAGCGTGCGCACATTTTGGAAGGTCTCATCATTGCAAGCGACAACATTGACGAAGTGGTACACATCATCCGCTCCGCCAAAACGCCCCAGGAAGCAATCGAAGGACTTATCAACCGCTTCGAATTGGACGAAATACAAGCCCGTGCCATCGTAGAGATGCGTCTGCGCCAATTGACCGGACTTATGCAGGACCAATTGCACGCTGAGTTCGACGAAATCCAACGAAAGATTGCTTATTACAAACAAATCCTGAGCGATGACGAATTGTGTAAAAAAGTCATCAAGGACGAACTTCTTGAAGTTAAAGAAAAATGGGGAGATCCACGCAGAAGCGAGATTGTATTGTCCAGTGAAGAGTTCAACCCCGAAGATTTTTACTCCGATGACGATGTCGTAATCACAATCAGCCACCTCGGATACATCAAACGTACTCCGTTGGCAGAGTTTAGGGCTCAAGCCCGCGGCGGTGTCGGCAGCAAAGGTGGAAGCACCCGTGACGAGGATTTTATAGAATCCATCTATCCGGCAACTATGCACAATACGATGCTCTTCTTCACACAAAAGGGACGTTGTTATTGGCTAAAAGTATATGACATTCCGGAAGGGACAAAAAGTTCCAAAGGCCGTGCCATCCAGAATATGCTGAATATCGATTCGGACGATGCGGTCAACGCATGCCTCCACATCCGCAAACTAAATATTCCGGAATTTTGCAATACGCATTATGTTGTATTCTGCACGAAGAACGGTATTATCAAGAAAACATGCCTGAGCGAATACTCCCGTCCGCGGGCAAATGGCGTTAATGCCATTACCATACGCGAAAACGACCGCGTAATAAATGTTTGTCTGACTAACGGAGAGGACGAAATCATCATAGCCAACAAAAATGGACGGGCTATTCGTTTCCACGAAAACGCAGTCCGCACAATGGGACGTACGGCAACAGGCGTACGAGGCCTGCAGTTGGACGAAGACGGACAGGACGAAGTTGTAGGTATGGTATGCGTAGACAAACCTGAAACCGAAACAGTCATGGTGGTCAGCGAACAAGGATTCGGAAAACGAAGCGACATTGCAGATTACCGTATCACAAACCGCGGCGGAAAAGGAGTAAAAACTTTATCCATTACAGAAAAAACGGGAAAACTGGTCGCTATAAAAATTGTAACGGACGAAAACGACCTGATGATCATAAACAAAAGCGGAATTGCCATTAGACTGCGCGTTCAAGATGTGCGCGTCATGGGACGTGCGACTCAAGGTGTTAAATTAATAAATCTCGGAAAACGAAACGACTCCATCAGTAGTGTTTGTAAAGTAACTACAGAAACAGAAGATGAAAATGCAGACACCGAAATACGACCAACAGAAACAACCAACCAAGAGAGCAATAACGAAGAAAAATAATACCTAAAACTTACGGATATGAAAAAAGTAATTTTTGTAATGAGTAGTGCCATGTTACTGGCAACGTCCAGTTTCGGACAAAACGGCCTTCTTATCACGGCTGATACACGTATGAACGAAAATAAGCTCGATGAAGCCGCACAACTTGTCGAAACCGCTCTGACAAGCGGCAAGACCAAAAACATGGCGTGGGCATATAACTTGGCCGGAAACATCCAAGCAAGAATCATAAACGATGAAATCACCAAAGCGACACAAAACCAGCCCCTTGACACTACTTTGTTTTTAAAATCACTGGATAAAGCCATCGAATATTTCACCAAAAGCCACGACATCGACGTTGCTCCGGATGAAAAGGGCAAAGTAAAATCCAAATACTATAAGAACAATTTCAAAATGATGGCACAGATGCTTCCTTATTATCAATACGCTGGTGTATTCCAGAATGCAAATAAGGATACACAAGGCGCATTCAATTCATTTTCAAAATACCTGAATCTGCCCAAAGCATCGGTCTTCACAAAGAACCAGACAGACTCTATTTATAAAGCACATGCGACCGAATACCATAGAGGAGCTTATTATGCTTCCATGCTTGCCTACCAAATGAAGAATTGGAACGATGTATTGGCACACATAGACTTTGCCCTCGAAGATGAGGCCAACATGAACGACTGCTATCTGATGAAACTTTCCTCTCTCTTGAGCGTTAAAGACACGGCTAAATGGGTTGAAAGCTCAAAAGAGGCTATCAAACGTGTTCCTAATAACATTTCATTCGCTCAGAACCTGCTTGTCTACTATGACATGAAGAAATTACAGAACGAAGCCAAAGCCACTGCTGATGAAATCGTGGCCTCTGCCCCCAACAATCCCATGGCATGGTACGTACGCGGATGTATTTTACTCGAAGCGAAAAATTACAACGACGCCCGCGAGGCTTTCGGAAAAGCAATCGGCCTGGACGACAAATTTATTGAAGCCAATATGAATATGGGAGTCAGCTATATCAACGAGGTTGTAAGCCAGAAAGATAATTTCAAACTCACGGAAAAAGCAGACCGTGAAAAGGTTTTGAACTACTACAAGCAAGCGCTTCCCTACTTCGAGAAAGTTCGTGAATTAGCTCCTGACAAACCGCAGTTGTGGGCTAACAACCTGAAAACCGTCTATTACAATTTGGAAAATAAAGAAAAAGAAAAAGAAATGGACGCTATTCTGGGTATAAAATAAAGTTCATTTAATAATAAAAACTAAGGTCCGCACGAATTTTTTCGTGTGGATTTTAGTTTATCCAAAAATGACTAACTTTGCAGCAAAATTCAGAATAAGTATGAGACTCAAAAGTATTATGCTAATCCATATACTGCTCTTGCTTGTCACCAGCAGCATGAATGCCCAAAAAGCATACAAACCCATCCGAGAAAGTATTAAAAACCGAAACAACTTGGACCAAGCACTTAAAACAATCGCCGAATGCGGAAAAGATGAGAAGTTCGCCAAGGATCCGGAACTTTATTATTTAGGAGTCTCTGTATACCAAAAGATGAGTGACGTAGAAAATGAAAAAATCTACTTGAAACAAGCCTACGATACAGCTCGTTTTTTTTCAAGTATTTATGGTATGTTCGATTTTGCGCTCCGTTGTGATTCCATTGAACAACTTCCCGATTCAAAAGGTAAAATCCGTATCAAATACCGGAATAAAAATGCGACATTGCTAAAGCGTAATTACAAAAACTTGAGAATGGCATCTAAATTTTATTTACTCAAAAAAGATTACGTCAAGGCTTTTCCGTTTATTTCCATGTATTTGAAATCTGCAAAGTCCGCCGTTCTTGCCTCAGAACACTATGAAGAAAACGACCAAACTCGTTCAAGACTTGCTTATTGGGCCGTTCTATGCCTACACCAGACAGGGAAATATGCTTCCATCTTCAATTACTGCGATTTAGCCTTACAAGATACCGTATACCGGTGTTCCATTTTAGAAACCATGGTCCAGTCATACGGAGAAGTCAAAGATACGACACAAATGTTGTCTACACTCAGACAAGGAATCCGCGAATATCCCAATCACACCTACTTCTTCACCAAGCTGTTCGACTACTATAATACACGAGAACTATATAAACAGGCTCTTTCACTGGCTGATACGATGCTGGTTGTCGACAAATCGAATATTCTTTTCCGTTATGCAAAATCGGTTGTACTGTTAAACATGAAAATGTACGATAAATGCATTAAGGAGTCCCTGAACATCTTAAATCAAGACTCAACTTTTTCCGATGCATACTACAACATCGGCATATCCTATTGCGACAAAGCACAGCTGATAGAGAAACAAATCGACAGTAAAACCTCTTTGTCAACATTGCGCCAACAGAAATTATCCATACAAGACTACTATCAGAAGGCACTCCCATTCATGGAAAAATTCAGGGCAATGAAACCTGACGATCACGGTAAATGGGGAATTGCCTTATACCGCATTTATCTCAACCTGAATATGGGTAAAAAACTCGATGAAATCGACAAATACTTGAAAGAGAAGAATAAAAAATCATAACAGATTACGCAGATTCACTTCTAAGCCCTATTCATTTATTCTACACAGTCATCACTATTTTATCAGAATACAAAAACAATCGCATTATGGTATTCAAGAAACAACAGGGTCCCGTACTTCATGGTATTTTATTGATTGTTCTTTTCTCATTCTCGGCATTCTACATCTGCGAGTTTCAATGGGTTAAAGACTTGTCGCTAAGTCCGCTTATCATCGGAATTATTTTAGGCATGTTCTATGCAAACAGTTTACGCAACTACATTCCCGACACTTGGGTTCCAGGTATAAAATTCTGCACAAAACAAGTTCTGCGTACCGGTATCGTCTTATATGGATTCCGCCTGACATTCCAACAGGTCATGGAGATCGGAATGCCTGCCGTCATCATCGACTCTATCATCATTGTAGGCACACTGATAATCGGTATTCTGGCTGGAAAAATATTAAAAATAGACGAAAAGACAGCTCTTATTACATCAACTGGAAGCGCCATTTGTGGTGCGGCCGCCGTATTAGGAGCTGAACCAGTCATCAAATGTGCTCCACACAAGACGGCTATAGCCGTATCGACAGTCGTTATTTTCGGAACACTGTCGATGTTTCTGTATCCAATAATTTACAGAGCCGGCATATTAGACCTGGACATACAGCAGTTTGCCATCTACACAGGTGCCACCCTGCATGAAGTCGCACATGTCGTAGGAGCCGGAAACGCTATGGACCCTGACGGTGCGCTCCATTTGGCCGACCAGGCTACAATCACCAAGATGATCCGTGTCATGATGCTTGCCCCCGTACTGCTCATCATGAGTTACGGCATTGCACTTGTCAAACAAAGAAGACATGCCGGCATCGTGTCGGATGAGAAACGTAGTATCACCATTCCGTGGTTCGCATTCGGATTCATACTCGTAATCGCTATCAATTCGTTATTGAACAGCTATTCTATTTTTCCCGAAGACATACTGTCGTCCGGCACAAACCTCATCAATTCATTTGACACATTTTTGCTAACCATGGCCATGACGGCGCTGGGCGCGGAAACCAGTCTGGACAAATTCAAACAAGCTGGAGCCAAACCCTTTCTGTTGGCCGGCATTATCTATGTGTGGTTAGTAGCCGGAGGCTATGCCCTCTGCAAATGGCTGATTCCGTTATTGTAATTCGAACCCCAAACACAAGAAACGAAGTGCTAACATATTCTGCGTCCCAACTATTCGAAAGAATATCGGATATAACTGACCGCGCAATCTCTTATTGTTGTTTTAAAGAACCCGGAAGTCCACTCATTCATGTTATCGTCCAGCGTACCGGTCCAGTCCCGACTTACACACAGGCCATAGACATACCGGATGCGCCCGTTTTTCTCATCGCCCCCTTCCAAACAAGCGACGAATGTCCC
>CATXZX010000065.1 GCA_958404085.1 uncultured Prevotellaceae bacterium
CTTCGCCGCCCCACAGTTTTTTGAAAAAATCGCGAAAGAAAAGGCATTCAATCGTTCCGATTCTCCGGTTGATGGGGTCCAGGCTTACAAGGATAGTCCGGGCTGAGGGATAGTCTTCTGCAAAGGCTTTCAGCCCTTTGAGGTGTCGGGGTTGTACTTCCTCGACCGATTTTATTTCTATCGCCACACGTGCATCCCCGATGACGGCATCTACTTCGAGGCCGGTATGCGTATGCCAAAAGCATAGTTTTTCCGGACTTTCGGTGTATGAAATCCAGGCATACAGTTCTTGCATGACCAGGTGTTCGAAGGCGTGACCGTATTCGACGGTTCCTCTGACCAAATTCTTGCGGTGAAGCAGGTGGTTGACAATGCCTACATCGAAGTAGTAGAAACGTGGGGTCTGCATCAGTCTTCGTTTGATGGTCTTGGTGTATGCGGGCACGCGGAATCCGATGAGTGTATCTTCCAGAATTTCAAAGTAACTGCTTACGGTATTGGCGCTCACTCCGCAATCTTGCGCAATGTTCCGATGGTTCATCATTTCGCCGTTCGTGAGTGCGGCTACCTCGAGGAAGCGTTGAAACGCGTGTAGGTTCCTGACCAACGCTTCTTCCTTGATTTCCTCTTTCAGGTACACGTCTATATAAGCAGACAATCTGCGTTCCGGATTTTTTGCCAGATAGTGCGGAGGCAGCATTCCGTAGTTGATGGCTTTGTCAAGATTGAAATCGGGAATCTCGGCACTGACAAACGGAAACAGGTAAACGGGATAGGCTCTTCCGCCTAATGTGTTGTATCCTTTTCGTTTGAGCTTTCGTGCGCTCGAACCGCATAGAATAAATACAAGTTCCTTCTCGGATATCAGCCGGTGTACCTCATTGAGCAGTTTCGGGACTTCGGGTATCTCGTCTATGATTACAAGCGTCCCCTTAGGCTTGTCTGCCAGCATTTCGTAGAGCAGGGCCGGGCGTCGTTCCAGTCTGTTTCTCATCTCGCTGTCCAGCAAGTCGATGTAGATGCTGTCGGGAAATTTTTCTCTAAGGAACGTGCTTTTTCCTGTTTGGCGGGCACCGAATAGAAAAATGCTGTCTTCAAGGTCCGGACCTATCTTGCAAATTCTTTTATACATCAGTAAAATCTTTTTCTTCGACAAGGGCTGTTTCCTCCATTCTACTGCGCATTATCATGGATAATTCTCAGTGCTGTTGCGCAATTTCATGGATAATTCTCAGTGCAAATATAGAAAAGTCGGGCGAAATGACGAAATAAACCGTTGATTTTCATCGGTCCGTCGGCAAATTCGCGGGACATAGGCCCAAACCGACAAGCGGACGTGCCATAACGTCGGCTTCCTTCATGGCGACACGTTCCGAGACGGAGTGCTTATCGGACTGAAAATACCGTCCTGACAGGTCTATCCGAATAACTCCGAATGTGAGCCAAGACGCACTATGTCGATCTGGTCCGAATCAGGGTCGAACCAAATCAGCAGGAAGTCGCTCTCTATATGGCATTCCATATACCCTTTGTAGTTGCCTGTGAGCATGTGCGGGTTGTGTTTCTCCGGAGTCGGCTCTTCATTGGCAAGTTTTTTAAGGATTTCGGACAGAACTTCGACTTTGCCGGGGTTATTTCTAAATCGCTTATAGTCCTTCTTGTATTGGGATGAAGGTTTCAGCTTTTCATAATCCCATTGATTTCTCCATGGCCTCAATCGAGGTGAGGTCGAGAGCAGGCTCATTACGCAATGCTCCACTCTCGACTTCTTTCATCGCAGCCAGTGTCGTTGCATTGGGCTCATGATAGATAGTCTC
The DNA here is from genome assembly GCA_958404085.1 of uncultured Prevotellaceae bacterium. Taxonomy (GTDB): domain Bacteria; phylum Bacteroidota; class Bacteroidia; order Bacteroidales; family Bacteroidaceae; genus Alloprevotella. The sequence goes on from CATXZX010000065.1 coordinate 1,818, forward strand.
CCTTAAAAAGTGCTTCTTTGCGGGATATTGCAAGAAAACAGTATCCCGCAAAGAAGCACTTTTTAAGGGACGGCTAATTATTATAAAGCATTATTTTGTGGATAAAGCAAGCATCTATCCCTGTTTAGATGATTGTACCTGGCACACGAATCTATTTCCATAAATCTTCATTTTCCCAATCCTTGTAAAATCCCATCGCGGCTATATCCACAGTAGGGAAATCCGACAACAATTCTGAAAGTTTTTCGTTGAAGTTGTTATTAGGAGAAACCGAAGAGAGAAAATATCGGATTATACATAAGCGGTAATAAATTCTTTTTTTGTCAATTTGAGATGTGTCTATCCAAGCATTTGAGGTTTTGCGTGGTTCTGTCGGATTCAGCATAAAATCTCTGTTCCATACTCTCGCATGGTGACAACACATATTGCGGAGGTTGGCAAGTACCGTCAGCCACGAGACAAAAACCTGTGGTTTCAAACCGAAATAACCAGCAATGCGCTTCATTAGTTGGTTGCTTGCTATATTGGAATAGATGTAGTTCAAATTACCGAAGGACAACACTTCCGTTATCATCCATGCAGGAGGGTAGTCCTCAATAAAATTTTGTCGAAAATCTTCAATGTAATCTTCCTTGCTTGAAGCCAGTTCCTTGTCTATGATTGCCAATGTTTGATTAAATTTATCCGCATTGGCAAAGTATTCTGGTTTTGTTATCCAAAACTTGTCTCCCGATTCTTGGCATCCGACATTTGCCAATACGCTGCGAATGGCAACCTCTATTTTCTCTATTTCATTGAAAAGGAGTATGCGTAGTTTCTTGTCAAAGCGATAGAGTGTTAGGACTTGCTCAAAAGTTGTTCCCTCTTTTAGTACCAGCTCACTCTTAGGACTTTTATAGAATGGGTAAATGTATGCAGACAAACGATGATAACCAATGTTCATCAAATAATTTTCCACCCTATGCTCATCTTTTATAAGCATCCCCCTTGATTTTAGTACTTGAACTATCTGTTCCGGAGAAGAATACGGTTTGGCGAAACTTGTTTTCATGTATGTATAATAAAAAAACGACCCGCCGATTTGAGCATTGTGAAGAGGCTTGGCAGGTTCTAATGGCGCAAAGGTAGTAAAATCGTTTAGAATAGCCAAATAATCTGTGATATAATCACACGAAAAACGTGGGACATAGGCCCAAACTGACAAGCGGACGTGTCATAACGTCGGCTTCCTTTATGGCGACACGTTCCGAAACGGAGTGCTTATCGGACTGAAGATACCGTCCTGACAGGTTTATCCGAATAGCTCCGAATGCGAGCCAAGACGCACTATGTCGATCTGGTCCGAATCAGGGTCGAACCAAATCAGCAGGAAGTCGCTCTCTATATGGCATTCCATATACCCTTTGTAGTTGCCTGTGAGCATGTGCGGGTTGTGTTTCTCCGGAGTCGGCTCTTCATTGGCAAGTTTTTTAAGGATTTCGGACAGAACTTCGACTTTGCCGGGGTTATTTCTAAATCGCTTATAGTCCTTCTTGTATTGGGATGAAGGTTTCAGCTTTTCATAATCCCATTGATTTCTCCATGGCCTCAATCGAGGTGAGGTCGAGAGCAGGCTCATTACGCAATGCTCCACTCTCGACTTCTTTCATCGCAGCCAGTGTCGTTGCATTGGGCTCATGATAGATAGCGTCCAATAAAACTGTTTCGACATAATTGTTAAGACTGCGGTTTTGCTGCCTGGCGAGCTGTTTGAGCCTTTCAAGCAACTCCACGGAAAGTCGGAAACTCTGGTTCTTTTTAAGTGCTAAGTCCATATCGGTGTTATTTATGACTGCAAAGTTAATGTAAATGTATTACAATAACGACATTTCTACAATATAAGTTTTGTAATGAACTGCACCCCAAAAGTTTTGTGTCTAACTTTTGGGGTGCAGCTCAATTTTGATACAGTCTCGTTCAGCGCCCTGCGGCGAAGAGCTGTTGCAATTGCCGGATGTCGCCCGTCGTCCGGGGGTGGAAGGACGGACTCTTCATGTAGTGGAGGATGCTCCGGAGCAACTGACGGCCTGCCGGGCGGTTTTCCATGTCGTTCCAGAAGTCGATGCCCGATACCAGCAGGCGGCCGCGGCCCACTTTCACCTCGAAGAGCAGCGTCAGCGGCCGGTTGGTAAACCAGTCGTCGATGACGCGCAGCAGGGGAGAGGCCCCGGGGGCCACGTTGCGGTAGACGATGGCCGAACTGTGGCTCATGGCGTCCCACCACTGGTAGTCGCTGTGCCACGAGGTGGGAAACAGCTCCAGAACGGGCGACTTCGGGTTACACAGCAGGCCCAGCGTGTGCGGCGGTTGACCGACGGTCCAGGCCGTGTTCCAGAAGATGCTGGAGAAGCCGATGGCGATGTTGCCGCCGCACGCGGCCGACAGCGTCCCCTTGCGCAGCGAGAGCAACACGTCGCGCCCCTCGTCCAGCGCCTTCAGCGTGCGCTGGTCCAGCGTGTCGGTCAGGACGATGCCGCCGGCGTCGGCCGTGCGTACGTCGCGGTTGTCGGGGTATACCCAGAAGTTCCAGCTGTTGCGGTGCCGGCCCACGCTCACCTCCAGCGTTAGCTGTACGGGGCGGGTAAATTCGTCCAATGCCACGTCGATGCCGCCCAGACTCTGGCCGTTGCCCACGTCGATGTCCTTCGTACCCCAGCCGCCCTTTTTCAGCGTGCGTCCCTTGGCGTCCTTTATGGCCCACGCCGCGGGTACCTGCCTGAGGGGCTTGCTGCCGTAGTGCGCCACCTCGGCCGTGCCCGTCAGGCGCTCGCTGTTCAGGTATACCAGGCGCGGCAGACGTACCAGGGGCACCGTCTCGCTGCAGAACGAGCGGAACTCTTCGGGCGACACGTAGCCCTTCTCCTCCCAGAAGGCATCGAGTATGCCCACCAGCGCCGTGCCCTGTCCCGGAAAGTCGGAGAGGCCCAGCAACTGGAATCCGCCGAAGTCCTTGGTGCGCAGGGCGGCTTCCACGTCGGCCTTGTAACACAGCGTCTGGAGCCGTCCCGAGGCCATGAGGAAACTGTCGGCCAGGTGGAGCATGCCGGCCTCCCGGAGCGTGGCCCTGAATATCTCGAAGTTGCGGGGCTTCAGCACGCCCGTATACTTTTTCATCTCACGGAAGTTGGGGTAGGCGCACCACTGGCCTACCTCGTGGCTCACGACGGGCTGCGTGTACGCCTTCGTGAAGTCCCGCCAATCGTAGTCGGTGCGCGGTGCCTGTGCGTTGATGATGCTGTGCAGGCCCTGTCCCCAGCCCTGTATGCGCGGCGTGATGGAACACATGAAGTCGTTCTCCGCTATCAGGGGCCATCCGCCGGCCGTGCTGTACAGCCGCCGATTGTCCTTAGCCTTCCAGTGTTCCACAAAGTTCCGTAGGTAGGCCGTCTGCCGGCCTCCGCCCGGCTCGTTGCCGTACATCAGCATGCAGAAGGAAGGGTGGTTGCCGTAGGCCTCCGCCATGCGTTCGCTTTCGCGCAGGACGTAGGCGTCGATGGGCTTTCCGTCGCCGATGGTCGTACTCGTGTTGGCCCACGACGAACATTCCACCTCGAGGTAGAGTCCCAGCTCGTCGGCCGCCTCGAAGGCCGCCTCGGGCGGACACCACGAGTGGTAGCGCACGTGGTTGATGCCGTGTGCCTTGCAGGCCCGGAATACCTTTTTCCAGGCTTTCAGGTCCATGGGCGCGTAGCCCGTCAGCGGATAGGCCGCGCAGTCCAGTGTGCCGCGCAGCAGCACCGGCCGACCGTTGATGCACAGGCGTCCGTCCTCGGTCCGGAACGAGCGCATGCCGAAGTGCTCCGTACGGCTGTGGCGTGTGCCGGCCCCGGGGTCGGCCACGGTGGCCTTCAGTTCGTGCAGGCGGGGGCTGAACTCGTCCCACAGGGCGATGCCGGGTGCCAGTTGCAGGTCGGCCTCTACGGTCTGTACGGAGTGTGCGGCCACCTGCACCGTCTTTTTCAGGCTGCGTCCGCCGGCGGCGAATGTCACCTCGGCCGTGCGGCTCCCGCTGCCGGCGTTCCGCACGAATCCTTTCAGGCGGATTTTCGTATGGTCCGTGTCGGGATACACCTCGGTGCGTACCATGTGTACCAAGGGGCGTGCCGTCAGCTCCATGCGTCCCGTGATGCCGTTCCAGTTGGTCTGCGTGTGGTCCGACAGGCTGTGCGAGTTGATGCCCGGGTCTACCTCTTTGATGCGGTTGTCCACGCACAGGGCCAGTTCGTGGCGTCCCGGTGTCAGTACGCCCGTCAGGTCGAAGCGGTGGGGCGTGCCCAGACTGTTCTCGGCGCCGGCCTTGCGTCCGTCTATGTAGAGTTCCGTCTGCCAGTGGCAGCGCTCCAAGTAGAGTTCGATGGCCTTGTCGGCCCATCCCCGGGGTATGTCTACGGTGCGCCGGTACCACGCCTCGCCCTTATAGAACTTGACGGGTTGCAGCCAGAAGGGGATTTTGATGTTTCCCGGCTGGCGGTAGGGCGCGTAGGCAGGGTCTGTGAAGTAGGCCTGCGATACGATTTGTCCCGTCCAGGGGGTCTTTGTGTCCACCTCGTCGCCTATGCCGCCCGTCGCGGTCGACCCGGGCAGTGCGATGTGCTGTGTGCGGCCTCCGTCCGTCCGCGAAAATTCCCATGTGCCCGACAGGTTGATGGTCTGTCCACGGCCTGCGGCGCATGCCAGTACCATTGCGCCGGCCGTCAGTCCTTTCCGAAAAAGATTCATGTGCGTATGTTTTTTGTTGTTATGGATAGATGTGTTTTCTGCCGGCAAAGTTAGGGGGACGGACAGGGTAAAACAATGGACAATAAAACGAAGTGCATGGATATTTTTCCGGTCGTGGTGCGGCCGGCCCGGCCGCCGGACTCGGCCGCAACCCCGCAACTTCCGCCCCTTTATATTAAAATGTATAGAAAAAGCACAAAACCTACTTACGGACGGGCCGCGCGGAGGCAGGACGGCGCAACCTGTCCGAAATGCGGGCCTGCAAATGGAAACAACGGGCCCGATAATTAAAACAACGGGCCTTGAATTTACACTTTTGAAGCATCTGGTAAGACATTTGTATACAATTTTGATACAAAAGACGAATTTACACACAAAAAATCTTTTAAATCTTTGCAGGGTATATATGAAAATGTATACCTTTGTACGGTAATTACACGAAATGAGCCATATCTTATAAGATAAAACACCATTGATTTTTACAAACTGCGAGTGTTAAGGCATTGGCATTCAGGATAAAACCAAGAAAACAACGAAATCATGCAACCAATAAGGACGATTCTATGAAGATTAAGAGGAAAATCATTCTGTATGTAGGCTTAGTCTTTTTTTCGGCACTGACAGCCAAGGGACAGTCGATGGTAATCAAGACAAACTTGTTATACGACGCATTGCTGAACATCAATGCCGGAATCGAGGTAGGGCTCGCCCCGAAATGGACGGCCGACGTTTCCGGAAACTTCAACGCCTGGGAGTTCTCGCACAACCGCCGGTGGAAACACTGGATGGTGCAACCTGAGGCGCGCTACTGGTTTTGCGACCGATTTGGCGGTCACTTCCTCGGCATACATGCACACGGAGGACAGTACAACGTAGGCGGACTGAAGAACGGCATCATGCTGATGGGGTCCGACCTGTCCCGCCTCTCGGACCACCGCTATCAGGGATGGTTCGTGGGTGCCGGCGTAGGATACGGGTACGCCTGGATTCTGAACCGCCACCTCAACCTCGAGGCCGAAATAGGCGTGGGTTATGCCTACACGCGTTTCGATAAGTTCCAGTGCGAGGGATGCGGCAAGAAAGTGGAGACCGGTCGTTCCCACCACTACGTAGGGCCTACGAAGGCGGCCGTCAGTTTGGTCTACCTGTTCTAACACAATCGTAAGGAGAGAAGATGATATATATGATGAAGCATAGAATGAAACGTTCGATACTTATCTTGACCGTGCTGTTGGGCCTCGGCACCGCAGCCGGCGCACAGACCGCCAACACCAGCCCCTCCGGCACCGACATCGTACAGGGCGTCGAC
>CATXZX010000066.1 GCA_958404085.1 uncultured Prevotellaceae bacterium
AGACAGAAGGCCCGCCGGAAGCACGTTGATGTGCTCCACGGAAAGTTCATTCACAGCTGCGAGAAGAGCCTCTTTCGGCTCCTCCCCATTTATGCTGTGACCTGTGACAACCGCACAGATGAAGTCGAATACAGCGTTATCGATGCGGTCGCCGGCCTCGGTGAGGAGGTCGTCATCCTTCATAGGCTCCCTTCGGATGGTGCCATGCGTCCACGGTCCCGCGTAGGTGCCGATGCTTGGCAGACGCTCCAGCAGAGCCGCTTTCATGCCATCGAGGTACGCGCTGTAGTGCATCTTCTGAAGACCCGCCTTATTGGGGTCGTCTTTCTGCAGCAGCTCTACGGCCATGGACCAGTCATTGTCTTCGACGCCGATGTAGAACAGCTTGCTTTCAAGAATGACCCATATGTTGCGGCCAAGCCATTTGTCCTTCTCGACACGCTCAAAGCTCGGATAGCGGCGCGTAAAGTTCTCCATGAAGCACTCCAGCACATCCTCCGTCTCGTTCGAGCTGCCTTCGTCATCGAAGAGCCAGTCGCCGCTGGACACCTCTTTGGCGCTGAGGTTTTTCTGGAGGATGGTATCCTCACAGTCATCCTCGCGGCGAAGCACGGTGGTATAGTCGTTGTCGATATAGAACAGGCCCTCATACGGGCCGCTTACACAAACATTGCCTTTTCCCATTTTTATGTCTCCTTTTTTATAAGTCGGTTTTATGAAGCGGAGCTGGTCGAATCTGCTCGGCAGTTCGACCTCCTTCGGCAGGGAGGCAAGAGCCTCCCCGTCGCCGTCGGTATCCCAATAAATATTGTGGATTTTCATAGCGAAACTCACTAATCGGTGGACACATACCACCAGCCGGTGTATCTGTCCTCCTCGTGGTTTCTCTCGTCCTCCTTGGGGTCGTAGTATCCGGTATGTAGGTCAAAGGTAGTCTCACCCTGCGCGTTGTAAAGCTGCCACAGGAGGTCGCACAGCGCGTTTGCGGCCGATTCTGTCTTGCACAGAATCTGGTCTCCGTCGCTCCAGACCTCGCCATCAGAATAGTCGCGGACCCGCTCACAGAGGAACGAGAATAAGTCCTTTTCATTATAGTCGTTGCAGTTCACTGAAATATCGAGTGTTTTGCTGACGTTTTCAATTTCTTCGTAGCGCCCCTTCGCGAGATAGTTGTTCACGATGAACCGCATCCGCTTGGAGCACACGCCCACATGAGCGCAACTGGCACAGTTTTTCTGCATATCAGACGTCCTCCTGCGCGGTGTAGTCCTCGCAGCCGTCGTCGCCCAGTCTCGGAGCTTTTCCGGTTACGAAAGGCAACATGCAAATGCCTTCGGGGTTAAACACGCAAAATTCCGCATCGCATTCTGTGCAGAGCTGTTTACGATATACCAAAGCGGCCAGTTCTGCCGTTCGGTCTGTACCATCGCCGTACAGGAGTGCGCCCACGCCCTTACTGTATCGTTCATCGAACCACCGCCAAATATCCATTCTGGGCGTTCCTGCAGGAAAAGAGAGAAAGATGTCTTCCATTTCTTCCGTCTCGGGGTCCATAGGGATATCTCCGAATTCGTCCCACAGCACCTCCAGAGCCTTATCCCGCTCTTCCAGTGTGGGAATGACAGAGGCTTGTCCGGAAAGCTCGGTCCGCAATCCATCCATTGGTCCGAAAGTACGGCAGGGCTTAGGTTCAAGCCTTCGTTCCTTGGCCTGCGCCATCAGTCTCTCCTGCGCTTCACACGAAGCAGCTTCCGTCTTGGTTTCCGCTTCTGTGGTCTTGGGAGAAAAAACCTTCTCTGCATCTCCTTCTTCTGCTTCGATTGTGATGCTATAAGGTGCTGTGACTTCCCTGTGGTCAACCATTGCTTTTGCTAACGCAGCGGCCTCTTTCTTGCTGTTCGCCTCAACAAAAACGTTGTAGTAGCTAACTTCTCTTACGCATACGTCGTACTCCATTATTCTTTTCTCCTATTACAATAAATTTGGACATTTTTTCTCCGTTTTTTGGATAAACACATTCCCGCCGTTATGCGTTCCTCTCCCGCAACGAGGCGGATAAGTAACAGCAGCGGGAATCTTTCTTGTATGCATGCCGTAGCTTGCGTTTTTCTGTTTGTAAAATTATGTGGTTTTTGCAACTCCCTCCCATTCTAATTGGTTTTTTCCATCAAGCCAGTCGCGGATATAGTCGAGTGGCATCTCCTCGATGCGCTTAATGAAGTCTTCTGCTTTTATCATCAGGTAGCCGGAACCTTCGTTGTAGTATATGGCATCATCCGCATATTTTCTGAGCCATCCGTACTTAGGGTGTTCCTTAAAAGAATTGATTTTGGAGTTGAACAGCGCATACCTGCTTTCCCTCCATTTTTCTATCCCCCGACCGTTCGGAAAAGGATATCGAATGTCACTTTTCATGAAATAAATGGCTGTTGATACCCGTGTACTTGGCCACGGGCGAAAACAGCCGTCCTCCTTTCGATTAAGTAATTTGGGGGCAGCCTCAGCGATTCTGAGGACTGCAAGAGAGGCGGCCGCTTAACCACTTTTTTTGACCTTATCAGTTCCCCAAGAGCTCCGATGTGCTTAACAACACGCCAGGAGGGTCTATGGAAAGTTCTATCTCTATCTGAGTTTTGGAACTAATAGAATCGTAATCGCCGTCCCACTCTTCTTCAATATCGTTGTAGTCCTCGCCTATCCGCTTGAAGCTATATTTATCCAAATTCTGATAGAAACAAGTTATAAACCGGACTTCCTCAAACGAGCCATACTACTTCACCCACTTCCAATGGAACGTGATAAACTCATTCTGATCAATGATGTTCGCGCAGGACATCAAATTGCGTACCGGCTCGTTTTCTTTTGCTTGTCTTATAAGCTCCAGCCCGTCTTCTTTTTTCAATGTCAAAGCCACTTCGCTACGATAACCCATCGTTGAATCCTCCTTTTCAAATTTGTCTTGTTTTTAATTACGCCTCTGTCCACGCAAATATTTCGCGTAGTTTTTCATCGTTATAATACTCGGTACTGACAACGCCATTTTCGCCGAGCATATCGCCGGCAAAATAGCAGCCAGGCTCCTCAAAATGAAGCTTAAAAGAAAGCTGCGGGAATAGTTCTGACGCCGTTGCAAACCAACGCTCCGGCATCGACCACGCTGTATCAAAACCTACTTCAATACGGTCACAGCCTTCTGTCCAGCCGAGCGTTTCACGGTCGATTTTGTCTACATAAATGTCCCATTTGACCCCCCAGTTGGCGAGATTCCAGTGATATCCGTCCATACCAGGTACGCTTTCGCCGGCCATTGCGCGCAAAAAAGCATTCTCCGGTTGATTTTGTCGAGCAGAATAACCTGTTGCCAAAACTTCTGGAGGGGTCGGGATAAGCGCGTTGAAGCAAAAATACGGCGTATCCGGAATTGGGTCCGCCTTTTTTTCCCATTCCTGCGGCGGATAGCACGCGGGAAATCCTATACTGGCTTCTACAAATCGCTTAAGTTCTTGAGCAGGTCCTGATACTGTCAGTTTGTTCATACACCAATTTGGCATGTTTTTTCTTCCTTTCTTTCTTTGTTTGTTTTTGATGATTTATCTATGTGAACGCAAAAAAGGCACCGTCCGAAGACCGTGTCCTGCGTTGTTTTATATATTCGGTTATGCCCTCATAGTCGTTTCAAAGGCGCAAGGTTCGTCCCCGTTATATAACGGGATGAACAAAGGTAGATGATGCGGCTGAAAAAATGATATTTAACACATATATATTACCACATTTTTGTCGACAGAGCAATAACTTCCGGCCGCGCATGGATATTTATGTCTGTTTTTTGCTTTTCCACATTCCCACACCACAAGAATATAACAATTTTCTGCTTCAGGCTGCCGCAATCCAATCGGCCTTAGACGGTGGGAGCGCGGCAGCCTGATTTCAAAAAGAGGGGTTACATCAATCCCCGTACAGCGAGGTTACTCCCCCGTTTGAAGATGCGCCTCCCTCCGATTGAGGCTCCGACTGTATGGGCTGCAGATAGCCGTTGTCGCCAACCAAAGTGGGTGCATCCTGTGCGTACAGATTAGCGGCATAGTTAGACCGCAACACATCATAATAGCTTTCCCATAATGAGAGCGACAGAACATATCCAGTGGAAACGCGCCCCTCGAAGAAATAAGGGCGGCCGTCTTTTTGGTATGTGTTGTCTATGTATCCCATCAGTTCTTCCATGGTCATATTGGGCTGGTTGTAAAGCTGCTGGGGTGTATCGGGGTCATAATACGGCATGCGGCAGTTTTTATCCAGCACAAAGGTTAGATTTTCTTTGTATCCCTCCCCCACTTTGAACACATACTTAGTGTATGGAGTACCGAAAGCATTTATTGCCTCAGTAGCCTCGTAATACTCATTGAGGATTCCAACATTTATGTATGTGTACCCATCCTTCTCGTACAGCTTGAATATATCGAAGTGCAGTTTGTCGGTCCGTTCGTCGATTCCCTCGGGTTTACCGTCTTTCGGCGGCTCCGTTGCAACAGAGGAAACCTCCTCGGGCTTAGTGGATGAAAGGGGCGTCGAAGGCAGCTCCGCTTCCCCGCTCGGAATCAGCATATCGGGCTGAGAATCTAACCCTCCTGTTCCAGAATTCTGAAGGACTTCTGCTGCCGGAGCAGGAGTAGACAGAGTTACAGAGCCTAACGAGGAATCAGAAGCGGGCTTCTTTCCACAGCCGACCGCTGTCGCGCCAAGCCCCAGAAGAAGGAGTGCAATAATAATGTAGGTGGTAACGCTTTTTCGCAACATATGAGCTATTCATCCTTTCCGTATGTCTTGAGTACGGCGAAATTGACAAGCGACGACATAGAGCAGTTCGCCGCCTCGCTCTCTTTTTCAAGCAGTTCCCATGCGGCAGGTGCGATAGAAAATGTTCTTTTCCTGCTATCGATAGACAATATAAAGGAATCCAATTCAAGTAAAACCTCATCTATCGTGTTGGGGATAACACCCGCAGAGGGAACATGGATTCGTAACCATTCGATGGCGGATTCTCTTGTGAGCGGTATAATGCGTTGCTCTTCTGACTGTCCCTTTACTCCCGTACTCGTATAAAGAAAAATAACTTTGTTTCGCGTTCCTACGCACAAAGACTCTTCACGATACGAATGCTCATCCGGGTTCGCTCCGTTTGTCCAGCGGTACAATGTTTTAGCGGTTGCCGTGTTGTAGCGCTTTGATTTTATTGTTTTTTTCACGGATATATAACTCCCCTCTTGCTGGGATTTAGGCTTTTCAAAAACACTTATAAATATATGATAACACATACATTTTTGTATTACAAGAAATCGAGTCGCATAAGATAACTGTTTTCTTAACTTATTACCACCAAAAAAGAGCGCACCATCGGTGCGCTCTTATACCCTATGTTTTACGTCCTTGATTGGATGGTTTTAATATTACACCAGAAGTCATCTTCGGAAAAATTTGTTCCAGCATAATACTCAAACAACACCTCATCCGGGATAGTATCCGCCGCTTCTGCCGAATCACTCCAATATGTGAGGGTTCCCGCGCCTTCGTTGACTTCACAAACATAGTTTTGCTTGAGCTCATCTAACTCGTCGCGAGTTAAGTTTTGAACTGCACGCATCATTCCGCTTTCTCCTTTCTTTGCCGATTTGATTTACCCCTGCCCCTTGCGGGGCGGGGGATTAGCGATTAAAGATTAAATACAGAAGCCCAGCGGCACGCCCTCCGAGCAATCGGCATAGCCATAGGTCGCGCTGCCAAATATGCTGACCATGCAGAAGAGGTCCGAGACGCCGTCATACACGGAGCGAAGCCAAACATCACAAGCGGAGCCATTCTCGTCATAGGTAATCCTGTCCTTGCTCGTTGCGAATGCCTCATATCGCTGACCGTCCTCAACGGGCGAATAAATGGCACTGCCAAACACTTCACTCTCGGAAAATATCCATAACTTGCGATACATATTTTTAATACTACCATTATACGTTACACATCTTTTTGACGCTTCACGCACATAAGGCAATATTGATGCGGGGATCCAACTGTGTGGCGATTCTATAAAAGATTTATCCAGTTCAGAGATAGAGAATCCATCAGGGCATGAATTGGGATTCATGCGAGCTTTTTTGAGGTGGTCTACCTGCCTTAGCGTAATAGTGTTATTGCGCCCAGTTAAAGCATCTATATCATGCCCTATACCCACGACTTCAAATTTAATACCGTCCACTATAATGGTATCGTGCACTTTGTAATATTTCTGTGCTTCACCCGCTTTAGAAATGCGAGACATTTTTGCTATTTCGCTCTCAACAGGTGTGATGCCCAACTGCCGCGTCTGCTCTTCCTCGATTGATATTTTGAATTGCTTGTCTTCACCAAGCGCAAGGTGAAGCACTCCCGCCTCTTTCTCATCAGGCCACGACGAGAATGCCTCGCAGTCCAACTGTTCGCCAAAACACTCGTGGAACCCAGCGACAAGTGTACTATCTTCTGCCCGGAAATCCTCATACAGGCCATAGCTTATCGCGTCTTGAATGTGCTTAATCATATAAATAAAGGCTCCTTTCCATGCATTTGATGCTCTTTTGTTTTGAAGTAAAAACATTCTCGTTTTTTCGTGGCTTCTTGAACGATAACAGTGATGTGATGACCCAGGGACGCTGCAACTTCATTGCTCGTCTCCACAATGAGCCATGCCGAAGTAAGTAGCTGCCGTACATCGTCAAGGGGCATTTTCCAACCGGTTATGCCCCGTCGTCCCACTTGAATACAGTGTGCTTCCGGCTGCAAGAAACCACTGAAGTCTATCACGTCCTCCGCTTCCTGGGCGGTATATTGTGCCTGCCGCTTGTTCTTGAAGTGTTCGTTGAGCAATTCAAGAAGGCAGCAGTATTCTCCGCCGTGCAGACGATAGAGGTTTGTGGACTTACTCTTGGTGTAGTCACCGTCGTTGCGCATATAGTCACGATAAACGGTCCGGTAGTCGTCGATGGACCCTTTAAGCCCGTCACCGTACACTTTGCGGTTCCATTCCTGCAGTTCGGTTGCGTCATACTGGTCGTATAAATCTTTTGTTTTTGTTCTCATGAGTTTCCCCTTTCTATTGTTTTGTTTGACAGCGGTATTTTTTCTTAAATAACAGCGCGATAGGAGAGCGCTGTGCGTCCAGGCAAGGATGCTCTTTTTTATAACACGCGGGGCACAAGACAGAATCCTCTTCCCTACACATTTTATAAAACGTGGCCTCGCCTAATTCACGAAAGAAGCAGAGCGAGCAGTATGTATAGCCGCACACCTCGCATTCCCACAAATCTCCGTGTATGTCATCAGTAGCGTCCCACGCCTCCTCGAAACCGCAACTATCACATGAATATAAATCTTCGTTTATATAGCCCATTTTGATACTCCTTCCCTTTTTTCGGAGAACAAGCATTTGCACTCATGGGTTTCTCCTTTCTTTTGTTCTGATATCAGTTTTTATCCTTTTCAATTTTTTCTCTGGCCATAACAATTCTGGCAGGGTACTGCGGGCAATTTTCTCTATACTCCTTCAACCGTTGCTGCGCTTCAGCTCTGGTGAACTCTGTCAGTTCGTGTTCCCAGCCGTGTCCATAGCCATAATTTACCATCAGCTTCCATACGTCACGAGTTTTTCTCTGATATGGCATCCGCTTCTTTCTCCTTTCTTTTTGCAACCTCATCCCAGTACGCATCGTACTGGAAAGCACAATCCAACATTGGCCGGCCCGTAATCTGGTCTTTGAATGGTTTAACAAATAATCTCCTGTTGAGGCCGTGCTCCTTGTACCATCTGTCGACAATCCGTGCTGTTTTTGGCGTCAA
>CATXZX010000067.1 GCA_958404085.1 uncultured Prevotellaceae bacterium
CAGCCAACACGCTTTGCAGCACGGCTTCCTCCATGTCTTTGGCCGTGTTGTGCTTGCCGAAGAGGTATTCAACCGCGTCGCTGTCGGATACCACGTAGCCTTTGAAACCGAACTCCTTGCGCAGGCGGGTCGTCAACCAGTAGAAACTGCTCTGGATGGGCAGTCCGTCGTAATCGTTGTATGAACTCATGACACCCAGGATGCCGCTTTCGCCGATGACGCGCTTCCAGGGATAAACGTGGATCATCTCCACTTCGCGCGGCGACATCTGCGGGTCGACGCGTGCCATACCTTCGCGTGCGCCTTTGTTGTTGCTGTATGCGATGTAGTGCTTTGCCGTGGCTGCCACCTGGTAGTTTTCTTGCAAACCTTGTGCCATCTGTATGCCCAGTTCGGCCACCAGGTAAGGACTTTCGCCGTACACTTCTTCATAGCGTCCCCAGCGTTGGTCGCGGCCTACGTCCAGAATGGGCGCGTAGATGTTGGTGTAACCGAGCAGGCGTCCTTCGCGTCCGGTGATGTAGCCCACTTTGCGGATGAGGTCGCGGTTCCAGGTGTGTCCCAGTCCCAGCTGTGTGGGAAAGTTTGTGGCGATGTAGCTTTCCACACCGCGGATTCCCTCGTTCGTAAAGTCGGTAGGAATGCCCAGGCGTGTTTCTTCGACAAAGAAACGCTGTACTTCGTTGAGGGCCCATGCGTGGCGCGAGGCCGGCCATACATAGGGATTGTCAGAAGGTGGCATACCCCATTGCTGGAATCCGTTCAGGTGTTCGTCGATGGCTCCGATGCCGTCTTTCCATAACTGGTTTTTCCATTCGGGTGTGGGCAGATCGTCTTTCAGTACGCGTTTGTAACCGTAGAGGGTCACCATCTGGCAGGTTTTTTCTTCTACGGTCATTTGCGAGAGCAGGTCTTCGATGCGTGCGTCGAGGCTTGCTTTCGGATCTTCGAACACGTCTTTTCGTCCGTTCTTGTTGAAATCTATCCACCCCTTGTGGTAGATGTCTTTCCTGACGGGTTTGTACGTGTCGGGGATGCGGATGTCTTTGGTTGCCGTCGTGGCTGGATCTTGTGCCTGGAGTATACACGTGAGTGTGAGGCACGAAGCAAAGGCAGTCAGTCTGTTTTTATTCATTATTATGATTTGTTGTTAGAAAAATGTGTCCTCCATTGGTAGAAACGTGTGATGCCGATTAGTACGGACAGGCCTCCGATGGTGTACGAAAGCGTATCGCTTAATCCGAAACCCTCGGGAGCGATGCACAGGTAGGTGCTGCATACGGCAGTCATGAACAGGGCGGGAATAAACGTTACCCAATAACATTTGCCCGCGCGGGACAGGTAGACGGTGATGGCCCATAGGGTGAATACGGACAGCGCCTGGTTGACCCATGCGAAGTAGCGCCAGATGATGTTGAAGCCTTCGGCGTCGCGCAGGCTGTACAGCAGGATGCCGAGGGCAATGATGAACATCGGAATACAGATGAGCAGGCGGTTACTGATTTTGCTCTGTTTCAGGTTGACGAAGTCGGACACGATAAGGCGTGCCGAACGGAAAGCCGTATCGCCCGACGTGATGGGAGCCGCTATCACACCGAGAATGGCCAGGATGCCTCCCGTTATGCCCAGCCAGCTGTGGGTGATGTCGAATACGATGACCGATGCGTCGTTCTGGAGTATGCCGTTCTCATGCGAATGGAAAAAATAGGTGGCGGCAGCAGCCCAGATAAGGGCGACGATGCCTTCCGTAATCATGGAACCGTAGAAAACCGGTTTGCCATGGAACTCGGAACGCATGCAACGCGCCATAAGCGGGCTTTGCGTGGCGTGGAAACCCGATATGGCACCGCAGGCGATGCTTACGAACATGATGGGGAAAATCGGGAGCTTCTCTTTTTGCGGATGCGTGTTCTGGATGCCGTCCCACAGTTCGGGAAGCGACGGCCAATGGTAGAATAGCATGACCAGAATGCCGACAGCCATGAACAGCAGGGCGATGGCAAACAGGGGATACACCTTGCCTATGATTTTGTCGATGGGCAGGAGTGTGGCCAGTATGTAGTAAATGAATATGACGATAATCCAGAATGTCGTGTTGAGGCTATCGGGAGTCAGTTTGGCCAGCAGACCGGCCGGACCGGCTACGAACACGGCACCCACCAGTATCATCAGAATGACCGTAAAGCCGCGCATGGCACGTTTCGTGTTGGTGCCGAGGTAGCGGCCTATGATTTCGGGCAGGCTCTCGCCGTCGTGGCGGAGCGACAGCATGCCGGCCAGGTAGTCGTGGGTGGCTCCGGCAAAGATGCTGCCCAGCACGATCCAGAGGAACGAGGCTTCGCCGAATTTGGCACCGAGTATGGCGCCGAAGATAGGACCGAGTCCGGCGATGTTCAGAAACTGGATCATGAATATTTTCCAGGTCGGAAGAACCATGTAGTCTACTCCGTCGGGATGAATCAGGGCTGGCGTGCGACGGTCGTCGGGGCCGAAGATGCGTTCAATCAGATTGCCGTAAAAAACATAGCCTGCCACAAGCAAAAGCAGGCATAACGTGAAAGAAATCATTTTGATTTAGTTTTAAGTAACGTGCAAAAATACGTTTTTATTTTGACAGCTAGAAGAAACGTTGCGACTTTTTTGCCTGAACGTCGCGGCAGGTGTGAGACCGTAGAGGCAACCGTACGGAATCCGGTGGAGCGGATGGCCGGATCCGGGGCCTCCTTTTCCGGACAACCGGCCTGCTTTTTTGAAAAAGAAGCCTTGTAGTTGAAAAAAGCAGGGAGCTGTGCGGAAGGGTGTTGTCTGAAAAAAGATGTATCTTTGCAGGTAGATAAACAAAACAAACCTCAAAAAATATTTGTATATAGGATATGAAGAATGGAAAACGGTTTCTGACGTGGCTGATGTGCCTCGTCGTGGGGGCGGACATGGCTTACGCTCAAAAATTCGACGAATGGTTCGACCCTTACACCTTGCGTGTGGATTATATTTTTGCAGGCGACAGTGCCTCGCAGGCCATTTATGTGGACAAACTGGTCCGTCTGCCGCAGTGGGCCGGTCGGAGGGTCAATCTGGACAGCCTGTATTTGCAGGGAAACGGACAACTGACGTTGCGCGACGAGGCCACGGGACGCGTCATTTACCGCAATGCTTTCTCTACGCTGTTCCAGGAATGGCAGGCTACTCCCGAGGCTGCGCAGGTGAGGAAATCGTTCGAAAACCCGTTCCTCCTGCCTTTCCCCAAGAAACCGGCGTTGCTGACGGTCGAACTGCGTAACTTCAGGCAGGACGTGACGGCCTCGCTGACGCACCGTATCGACCCGTCTGACATCCTGATACAGCGGATGGGGGCGCAGGCTGCGCCCCACCGTTACCTGTTGCGCAGCGGCGCACCGGAGCAATGTATCGACGTAGCCATCGTGGCCGAGGGATATACCGAGGCCGAAATGGACGTTTTCTACCGCGATGCCTCGGCTGCGACGGAAGCCTTGTTTGCCCACGAGCCTTTCGCCACGTATAAGAAACGTTTCAATGTGGTGGCGGTGGGAGTTCCCTCGCGCGATAGCGGGGTGAGCATTCCGAAGAAGAACAGTTGGAAGGAAACGGCTCTTCATTCGCATTTCGATACGTTCTATTCGGACCGTTACCTGACTACGCTGCACTTGAAGCAATTGCACGATGTGTTGGCTGGCATACCTTACGAACACATTATTATCCTGGCTAATACGGATAATTACGGCGGTGGTGGTATCTTTAACTCCTATACGCTGACGACAACCCACAATCCGCAGTTCCGTCCGGTTGTCGTACACGAATTCGGGCACAGTTTCGGCGGATTGGCCGACGAGTATGCCTACGATGACCAATACGTGGAGTATTATCCGAAGGACGTGGAGCCATGGGAGAAGAACATTACGACGCTGAAGGACTTTGCCTCGAAGTGGAAGCATCTGGTTGCTCCCGACACACCGGTCCCCACGAAACCGGATGGCAAGAAGGAAACGATTTATACGAAAGTGGGCGCATATGAAGGGGCCGGCTACCAGTCGAAGGGGGTATACCGGGCTTGTCAGGAGTGCCGTATGAAGATAAACGAAGCGCCCGGCTTCTGTCCGGTCTGCCGCGAGGCGATAGGTGGTCTTATCCGTTTTTATACGGAGTAGGACGAGGTGTTTCCGCTATCCGGACCGATGCCGATTTCGCAAAGCATTTTTTCGTAGAAGGCGGCTTTCTTTTCGATGGACAGCGGATAGGCGCGGCTGCTGCTGGGCATCCGGTAGAAACGCAAGGTGCGCCCGGCGTATGAAAACGGTTCGTAATGGCCGATGGAGGGCTCCCGGAGTGTGTCGAACTGGCTCAGTAGGATGTCTGTCGCCTTCTGGCCTGTCGTGACGATGGCCTTGCATTCGGGTATGAGGTCCAGCAGTCGGGGGATGTCGGTGGGGCGGACTACTTCCAGAAACTTGTCGGATGCGTTCTGGCGCAACCGGCGTACGGAAGTGGCTGCATCGAACAGCGCAATGCCCCGTTGCGTCAGAAAACGTACGATGTCCTCTTTGCGGAAACATTTGTGCTGGGTGTCGACAAAGTGGTTCTTGTCCTGATGGAACAGGTAACCCATGATGCGCCACATGTCGTTTTGCAGGTTCGGGTAGAAAAAGTGCATGGACCACCTTTTGAGCGGAGGAGGAAAACTGCCGAGCATCAATATGCGTGCGTTGGGAGGCAGAAAGGGCGACAGAGGATGTTCCTCGACGGAGATGGAGAGTAGGGGCTGCTGTGTTTCGGACATTATTTTTGTCTTTTGTATTGGCTTTTTTGCATGAAGTTCATACCGAAATAGGCTTTTAACGAACCGAACGTATTGTTTAGCGAAAGGCGGTTCTTCCGGTAATCGTATGTATGGGCCACGAGGGAAAGGCCGCCGAACCATTTGGTATTGTTCCAGACAAGGCCGACACGCGTAATGACGTCTACATTAATGTTCCGGATGTTGAAAACATCTTCTACGTAGGTCTTGTTTTCGCTTTCCGTATGTTTGAAACCGATAGCCGGAGCCAGTGAAATACAAAAGAGGCAATTGGGAGCGAAAACCCAGTTGTAGGCATATCCGACACTGAAACTGTAGTCGTTGTAAATGATTTTATTGAATTTCAGGGTGCTGTTTAATCCGGCGTTGTCGCTTCCGAGCAACGCGGACGGCAGTTTTCGGTAATCGAATTCAATCTTTTGGCGAGTGAATGTGGCTCCGAGTTTCCAGGTTCCGCAACTTTTTCGCTGCACGGTGCTTTGGCTGAATGCGGCTGGATAAGAAAAATGTTTGTGGTTGAAGATATAGTATACGTTGGCTCCCGTCGTTTGTGTCTTGAGACCGTCGAAATCCAGATTGCGGAACCGGTCGGGCTCGATACCTTTGAATCCGCGTGTACGCTGAATCTTGTAGTCGCCGCGGTTGCGCTGGTAGATGAGGTCGCAGCCGAGCATCGAACTGTACAGGCTGAGGTTGAATTCGGATTTTTTGCGTGAGGATGCGAAATTGGCCACATCGAATGAGTAGCCCAAAAATATCCAGCGCCAACCGAAGTAAGGTCCTACCTTGAAGGAGGGACTGGAATTGAAATGCAGCGATTGTTTGTGGTCGTCCGGGTTTGTTCCGCTGAAACGGAGCAGTTCCATGCTCGTCGTGTTCTGCAGCATGACGGAATAGTTGTAGTAGTTGGGGGTAATGTAGGATGTGTCGTAGTTGTCGAACTGCTGGAAAAAACGATAAATGACGTTTTTCTTCTTTTTACGGGGTTCGTTGGTCGGGATTTCCGTTTCGCAGCTGTCGTTCGGCACAATGCTTCTTCCGGCGGCCTGGCCGCCAGTTGTATACAGGATTATCAAAAGGAACAACGTGTAACGGTTGAATCTTTTCATCAGAGCTTTCCTAAAATACGATCTACCACCCAGTTGACAGATGTTGCACTCACACAGTCGCATGTGCAGATTGTTTTTTGCTGCAGATGCTCGACGACCATCTTTATAAGGGGTAATTGTACATGTTTGGGATTGGGAACGACGATTTCCTCAAAGCCTTTTTCCGATTGCAGGGTGATGGGGGCATAGGTGAACACGGAAAAACATAATCGCCCTTTGTCGCCGATGATTTCTATACGGTCTTCTTTGGCCGACTCGTGGGCTACGAAGCACCAGGACCCCGATCCGGGTAGTCCTGAGGCAAACCGAAAACAGGCGCTGACCGTGTCTTCCGTTTCATAAAGTCCGCCGCGGTTGTCGCAATAACCTTTGGTTTCAATGATAGGGCCGAATATTTCCTGAAGCAAGTCGATTTGATGGGGTGCAAGGTCATAAAAATAACCACCGCCGGCTATGTCGGGCTGGACACGCCAGGGGAGGTTCGTGCGGTTGTAGTCGAGGTCGCGCGGCGGAACGGCAAAACGTATCTGCACGTTTATGGCATTGCCGATGGCACCCGAAAGAACCAAATCCTTTACTTTCTGAAAATAGGGGAGGTAACGCCGGTAATATGCCACGAAACACGGAACGCCCGTCTTCTCGGCTATCCGGTTGATGCGGCCGCATTCTTCGTAACTGGAGCTCATGGGTTTTTCAATGTAAACGGGCTTGCCCGATTTCATGGCCATGATAGCAAAAGTAGCATGGGTGGAGGGAGGGGTTGCAATGTAGATGGCGTTGACATCCGGGTCGTCAATCAGTTCTTGTGCGTCGCTGTACCATTTCGGAATATGGTGGCGTTCGGCATAGGAACGGGCTTTTTCTTTATTCCGGCTCATGACGGCCACAACCTTTGACCCGGGGATAAGATTGAATGCCGGGCCACTTTTTTTTTCGGTCACTTCTCCGCAACCGACGAATCCCCATTGGATGATTATATTCTCAGTCATTGCCACAAAGATAAATTATTTTCTCTATCTTTGCAACGCTCAAAGATGGAAAAATGAAAGAAAACGAGAATAAAGGAATCGAAACGGAAGATTTTTTTGTTTGGAGAGGGTATGGAATGTGCCTGAAAGAGGGTTGGAACTTTGCGGTTCGCCATCTGAAGTCTTTTGTCGGCGGAACTGCCGTGTTGTCAGTCCTTATCAGTTTGTTGGCCGCGTGTGTAGGTGGCTCTAAGAAGATGGTTACGGTTCCGGATTTTTACGAGCCGGTGCCGGTTTATCCGGTCGAAAGACTTATTCTTTATGCTGTGGCCGTCATTTTGCTGTTGTTGGTATGGATTGTCTGGAAAGGATATTATTATACGGCTGCACGGATGGCTGTGTCGGGGGACGTATTCCCCGAGTCGGCACGCCGGGTGTCCCGTTCTGAATGGCGGGTCAACAGTTTTCGTTACTTGCAATTACTGCTATTGCTGAGTATCATCGTGATTCCGCTGTTTGGCGGCTCATGGTATTTGTATACCTATTATCCGAACATGTTTTTCTGGTCTCTTTTTGTTCTTATCCCTGTATCGGTCTATTTGTTTCCGCTGTTCAGTCTGATAGAGACCGTTTATATGGTGGGCGACGTATCGTTCCGGGGAGCCTTGACACTGACTTTGGGTGACGGAACACGGAATTGGGGACGCGTGTTTGTGGTCTATGTCGTTTCCCGTTTGGTTGCTTTGTTTGGTATTGCGGCGTTCGGATTGCAGGCCGTACTCTTGAGTGCGTTGGTATGGAATTCGGAGCAAGCTATGGCGCTCGGCGATGCGGCGACAGTACCTTCTTATGTGTATGCGCTGGAGTATATCGGAT
>CATXZX010000068.1 GCA_958404085.1 uncultured Prevotellaceae bacterium
TTATAACCCTTCTGCTTCTCACTGCCAAGATACCGCTTCTACGATGGGGAACGCTGTAGAAAAGTGGGCCGCCGGGGAGGAAGAAGAGAATGACGGAGAAGAGTTGGTAAGGGTTACACCTATCCCCCGCCCCCAGGAGGATGGATTAAAAGAGAATGTGGACACTACGTCCGTCAAGACGGCGGTCAATTCCGTTGAAGCAGCGTCACAGTCTACCGCAGCAAAAGAGGCAAACGGAAGAAATACGTCCGATGAGAGTTCTTTTTCTCCGGCTGCCTATGCTGTAAGAATGGAATCCCGCAGGTCGGAAGAAGGAAACAAAAAAGCTGTCGCAAATGGTGCGGCGGTTAACCAGTCGGATTTACAGCGGACGGCTGTAGTGAGCCATGGAACCAACAGAGGTGCTTCCCCTGCCTCACGCAGAACGGCGCCTGAGAGGGAGTATAACGAACCGCAGCGGGGACGCGAAGCAAGAAGGTCATATAGCGAAGAAGCAAACATAAACACCAGATACGGCACTGCTTCGGCCGCAAAGGGGAATATGAGTCGGCGCGACGAGGAAAACAGGAGACAAGAGGAAGAAAGGCGCGAGCAGCGGGCTCGACAGAGGGCCGCCGGAGCGAGAAGCCGGAAAAATGTGGAGCCGCAGAAGAACCCAAATGAGGATTCGTACTATGATGACATACTACCCATAGACGGCGGTGCGCCTAAGAAGGAGATGAATAAGGAGCTGCTTCTGAAGGCAGGAGCTATTGTAATAGGAGCGGGCATTGTAATATTCGTAGTGCTCGTACTCCTGCCGAAGATAATGTAGCTCTCCCCCTTCCCCTCCCCCGCCACTGATAAGGAAAGGAATGGAAATGGAAGAGAGCAAGACAAAAAAAAGAAAAAAAAGAAGGGCACACAGGAGAGCGAGAAATATAAGGATATTCGCTTGTTATTTCCTCATTACTGTTTGTGTTGTCACTGCTGCAACTTCCGGATATCAGGTTGTCAAGTTTTATGCACAGACCAGTCAGGAACAGAGGGAATATAAGGATTTGACCGAGGACGTGCAGGAAAGGGAAACAAGCCTTGAATCTGAGCTGTACCGGGAAAGTCGTTTTATAGAAGGGACGCCGGCGCCGGAAGGCTCTTCTGGCGACGAGGATGATTCATGGTGGCTTTTGACGCCTATTACCGATGACGATTACGATGCCGGAGACCCAACGGTGCCATACGTGCAGATGGTCTTGAAACCGCTTGGCGAAGGAGATGCGACCGGAGATATTACAATAGATGATTTGGTCAACAACGCTGATAATGGGACGTTTCGGCAAGCCGCAGACAGCCAGGGAGGGGCTTCCTCCGGCGGCAGAAAGAATAATACGGATAATTCGGAATCAGCAACGTCGCCAAAGAAGAGTCCTACGATAAGCAATTATAGCGGCGGGATGGGTATAGATTTTCAAAATCTATATAACAAGAATTCCGATATAGTCGGATGGATTCGCATCTCTGGTACAGTAGTAGATTATCCAGTCGTGCAGGCGTCAAACAATGAATATTACCTTAAGAGGTCTTTCAGCAAGGCATCCTCTTCCTCCGGCTGCTTATTTGTAGACTTCACGAACAAGGTGCCGAGTGATAAAAACATAGTTATCTACGGTCACAATATGGGTAGTGGAAAGACAACTATGTTTTCTACTCTCTTGAAATACTACGACGAAAACTACTTTAAAAAGCATCCGAGCATACAGCTTGATATGTTGGATGGAGCGGGAACCTGGCAGATATTTGCCGCATTTATGTTCAACGTTGCCGATATAGAGAAGTTCAACTATTCACAGCATAACTTTGGCAGTGAGGCCGAGTTCAACGACTTCATCAGCAAGGCAAAGTCGTACACGGGATACAATACGGGGGTGAACGTTTCCTACGGGGACCATATAATAACCCTTTCTACATGCGATCGGCAGATGTACGGTAAACAGGGGCGCTGCGTTGTGATGGCAAAGTATGTCGGAGGCGGACTTTATTAGAGTTGAAGGAGCATATACCGTTACCGAATAAAAGGAGAAAACCATGATAAAAATGTTTGAAACATGGATATATGGAAAAGATGGAAAACGGGCAATAGAAAAAGACCCTTATCTTGAGAGCTGCATGAGGAATCACGTCTTCATTGCGGCGGGGACGTTTGTAGGCTTTATGTTCGCTGCCTTTATCTTTAAAATGTGGACATTTGCGTTGATAGGACTGTTTTGTGCATTGTACTTTCTGTGGTTGTATTTATCGACCATGAGAATAGTAAGACAAGGTCTTTATGAATGCAGGGAAGGACGCCTTGTTACAGTTGAAAAGGGCGGATATAGACGACAGTTGTGCTTTTGCGTCATTCTGTGTGACAACGGGACAAAATACGAAGTGTCACAACCCAGTCAGAAGATTAAAAAGTGGATAGGTGCGAAAGAAACAGGAGCTCGGGTAAGGCTTTATTACCCGTCAAGCGCTCTTGTGCGCGAAAAAGATGGGAATATGGTGCTTTATAACATACTTTGTTTGGCGCTCCTCACGCCTAAAGCCGAGGGTTCTCGGTTAGCTGACCGCAGCCCGCAAGATGCGTAGTAAGTGTGACGTCTGCCGCCACCTATAGAGGTGGTGGCAGACGTCACATACTAAACACAAAAGTTGGAATAGCCGCAAGATTTGACATGTTGTTTTTTGCGGCGGTGAATGATATAATATTTACACATAAACTATTCTTCAGCCATTTTGTAACTCTATCAGTTTTTGTATTGCGTCATCATACATGACGTATTCAATCCATATACCGCAACAAGAAGACGCTGCTGCAGTCGGTGTCTTTTTTTGCGTTCACATAGATAAAAATATATGCAAGGAGAAAATCAAATGGAAGAACTGAGAAAGACTACAACAAAGAGCCCTTTGCCGTTATACCCCGTAGAAGACATCTCGCAGTACGCACGCAGCGTACCACAAAGGTATGGGAATCCTGGCGATATGATGGTCTTTGTGCCAATCAACGTCAAAAGGATAAAGCTATTGGAAATATTCCCAAAGGCAAAGATTATTGAGAGGCTTATTAACCTTGACAAAGACAGCTGTGCTTTTGAGGTCACGTTCTACGAAAATATCAGTGATGATGAGCAGCACTTTAGACAAAACTGTATCGGCTATTCCACTCGCAACATAGCGGATAACTTCGTAGAGGCTGCTCGAACCGCAGCATATCGCAATCTGTTTAGGGCGTTGGGAGTCACCACCATAGAGGAAGCACTCAACGACATAAGCGAAGACTCCGAGTTCATGGAGCCGCTTGGATACGAGGGGCAGGCAACCGTTGACGGGATAACCGTCGATGGCACATCAACCGTAGGTTTGGATGCATTAGAAAAAAAGCTGCTCGCTTCGTATGAAAAGAAAAAGGCTGAGAGCGAACCAAAGCCTAAGCTGGAAGCCCATCCCTCTCCTCTGCCTGTTGCAAAAGCAACAGGCGATGCATTCCCCTCGTTGCACGAGGTAAGTGCGGGCAACGAGATGCCGACGCCCGCTACATCAGAGATGTCTGCGGGGAAACCCGACAGTGGAGAACCTGTCGAGCCGGTCCAACAGGAATTTGCAAGAGGAAAGGCGGAAGCGGCTGTTGTTGATGCGGGCGGAAGCTTTTGTTTCACAACGGGAGACGCCGAGCTCGATAAGGCGCTCAATATGGTTGCGTCCGTTGGGAAAGAAGAAGGAACCATTGGCGAACTTTTGCGAAATGATATACAGCTTATGACGTATGTCCTGATGAAGAAGGATACTTCATCACCGCAAAAAGAACGTATCCTGCAAGCTTTTACTGTCGTGAGTGAAAAACTAAAAAAGGACCCGTCGCTATATGAAAAATTTATAGCGCAATAGAAGGAGGGCCTGTCAAGAACCCGCCACTAAAACTCCGAAAAATATTGAAGTGGGGGCTTGTGGAAGACAACAAGCCTGCTTGACTACCCTAAGTGCTTCGGGCACTACTTGCATAGACAAATAAACAAAGAAAGGAGGCGGGCAATTCCTCACCCCTCATCTATAGGTGGGTAAGGAATTGCCTAACTTTAGATGGCAAATACGGAACAACAAGTCTTGGACAGGCTGCCGTCGGTAGAAGATGTTTTGTCCGCTTGCAATATCTCGTTTGCGCCCCCAAAAGGCAATAATGAAATAAACATAGATTGTCCGTTTTGCGATGATACCAGAAGAAGGTTCTTCTTTGACACCAGGATAAAGAGGTATTATTGTCACAACTGTGGCGCAACGGGCGGCGTACTGCAGTTTTATTCCGAGATAATGGGCTGTGACACCAAGGAAGCATGGCGAAGCTTTCGTGGTGAAGCTTTTAATGGAGAGCGCAGCCCCATTCTCCATAGGAAGGAGGAGTCTCCCGAAAAGGAACTCACAAAATTGGCGCCAATAGGCATTCGGGATTTGGTATACAGAGACCTTTTGAACAGACTCACTCTTCCAAAACAGGAATATGAAAATCTGACGGCGCGAGGATTGAGCAATAAAGCCATATCAGAGAATGGGTATAAAGGAATGCCGAACAGAAAGCAGGCTGACCAGATATGCGCCGACTTGGCACTGAAGCATAAGCTGGAGGGCGTGCCTGGCTTCTATAATAAAGACGGAGCATGGCATATGACCACCCCGGCATTCTATCACCTGATGGTGCCCGTTAGAGACATAAACGGGCGGATACAGGGGTTTCAGCTGCGGTTAGGCAATGAGGTCAAGGCAGTAAAAACGTCTCTCGGTAAGCTTATTGGATACAACGTTTTTATACCCAAACATAATTTCTTTGTCTCGTGCAATGGCGTCGAAATCCCTTTTGGCAGCATGTGCCGGCCTGTATATGTAAATGGCAAGCTGCAAAGCTATCTGGTCGAAGTTAACGGTAAACAGACACCCATAAGTGTAGACGCCTTTAGTCGGTGGCTAAAAACTGTTATAGCCCCCTGTTTTGATGAGAATGACGCCTCTTCCTGTATTGGATATAATCTTTCTTTGTATGGGGAAAAGAAGTTTTTTCCTTCAAAGAGAATAGTGTATCCAAAGTACAAATGGTTGTCGTCTGCCAAAATGGAAGGCGGGGTCGGGCCTCAGAATGGAGTTCACTTCTGCTTTGGAGAAAGGCACAAGTCCTCTTTTATATGGACAGAAGGCGTTCTTAAACCGGACGTGATTAGGGAGCTGACGAACATGACGGTATTGGGCTTTATTGGCACCAATTCGCAGGCGATGGCTCCGGAAGCCATACGCCAGATGCTGGAGCTGGGGTATACGCGTGCAATAATCGCTTATGATTCTGATATGTGGACCAATCCACATGTCAAGAAAGCACATGATAAGCTGTATAAGACTTGTATCGACAGTGGCCTCAACGTATCTTCCCTCGTCTGGGATAAGAAGGACAAGGACGGGAATATCCTGAAAGGTCTCGACGATTATCTTTGTGCGTGGAAAACCGGCAAAGTACTGTCAAACGACACGGAAGAAATAACAAGAAACATAGGGAAACCATGGTAAAAATAACAGAAAGGCAGGTTGTCAGCGGCTTATCCCCTGGGTATGCCCGGGGAAAGCCGCCGAAAGTTTTATGAAAAAGAATATTTTGACCACGCTCCGCGAATATGCGAAAAGCAAAGGTTTCGAGGTCGTTGGCAAATTGAGAAGACTTCCCGATGTCCATTACGGTATGGGCGATAGAAAATATCCTGTATGGATTGATGAGGCCGGCAACGAGTATTGCGGCAGCTACAGCACTGATGGCTGCTTTTGCATTATCACCGCTGATGGCCGTGTCATCTAAAAAAAGAGGAGCGCAATCTCCTCTTTTTTGTTGATTTAGATGATGAAGTGGGCGACGGGAACGACAGCGCAAGGACTCGCTCGTGCCGGCATATTTGCGTTTCCAGCGAATATGTATTGGCGGTTGGTTTTGTATTTAATTGCAGCTTTCGCAACACCATATTTTTCAGCGTATTTAATTAGGGATAGACGAAACTTCATATCTTGTGATATATTAGTCATGCGAGGAAGCCCCTTTCGTTTTTTTGTTTGTGGTGATTCAAATATAACATAGAATAGAAGAGTGCATCCTCGCATTTTAACTTGGTTGTAACATATCTATTGTAAACCTACAAAAGTTGGAATATCCCTGTTTTTTGAATGGGTTGATAAGCTGTTAAGCATGTGCTATAATAACAATATATTGAAACCTATTCAGCCAACCTCATCACAAAGAAGCCGCGCTATCACCACACGCGTGATAGATTCAGGGACTGTTTATTAAGTCCGTACAAATAAGCATTAAAACTCAGCACAGGTATTCCCCTGTGCTTTTTATATACGAAAAAATAACATAGTTAAGGAGGAGAATGATGTCAACAGCACCAAATATCAATAATGTTGTGTTAGGAGGAAATGTTGTCGCTGACCCGATATTCATTGCATCACAAGGAAAGATAGCACGGTTGACGTTCAGCCTTGCGGTCGATACGTATAAAAGGAATTCGGAAGGCGGATATATAACCGATTTTTTTCAGGTCGTGATATTTGGGAATATGGCTCAGTTTTATAACGGCAAGATAAAAAAAGGACAGTATGTATCCGTGACCGGCAAGCTTCAATCGCGCCGCAACGAAAGCCAAAAGGACGGGATAATCACGCGCTACGAGACCGTTGAGATTAAAGCAACGGAAATAAGCTATATTCCCGTCAGCGTCAATAAGCAGAAAACAGAAGACGCGACAACAACCGCGAACAAAGAAAAGGAAGCGAAACAGACGGACGACGAGATATTCAAAGATGGATTCATTGAAATCCCCCCGGAAATTCTATTCGAGGAGTAAATCTTAATCACACAACATGACCAAAGAAAAAACAAACAGGAGGTTTTTTCCTCCTGTTTCGTGTTGAAAGAAGGGAGAAAATTCATTATGTATAACCCAAACAATCGGCTGCAGAAAGCCAAAGCATTTTTTCTTAAAAACAAGGTCCTTTGCCTTGTGGCAGGCGGTATTCTGCTTCTCACCAACACAAACTTCCTCGGGCTGTCTGCGATTGCCAGTCTAATCTATGTGGCAGTAGGGCTCATAAAAGGCACTATTCCCGCCCCTGTAAAGGGGCAGGCTTCTGCTGAAAAGGTCATCCATTATGCCAATGGACAGCGAAATAACACTTGGAACTCCACAGCGCAGAGAGTCGATGCCGATACAGGCGACAAGGATGTACCGGAAGAAGAAAATGAAGAGGAAATGGACCTGACGAATGAGCCTTCGCCTGAAGATAATAGAAGCGAGCCGGAAGACATTTTTGCTCCGTTCCTTAGCGAGAGCATAGTGGCTCCTTGGGAATGGCTGCAAACAGAACACGGCTATGCAGTGTTAAAAGACGCAAGCGGAATGCAGTATACGCTTTACTATGACCCCGATACAATGGAAGTTCTGTCAATCGAGCCAGTGGTAGACAAACCGGTGGCGGCAACTATCAATGTTGACCAACCTTCCGAACCTGCAGAAAAAATTGCTATAGCATGGATAAAAGAAAATGAAGACGCACTGGAGGCAATATTCCTCAGCGGTGAAGAGGACATAAACTCTTCCCTTGACGAAGCCTCCCTTCCCGAAGACCCAAGCGTGTGGCCGTATATTTGCAGCACCCTTGAAAAAATGTACGAAGGACGCAAGGTGATAAAATCCGGCAATAGTCTAATTATTAG
>CATXZX010000069.1 GCA_958404085.1 uncultured Prevotellaceae bacterium
CCAAAACTTCAACGGTCAGAAAAGCCTATCTGATGGCTTTCTGACCGTTGAAGTTTTGGGTCG
Organism: uncultured Prevotellaceae bacterium; assembly: GCA_958404085.1. Classification (GTDB taxonomy): domain Bacteria; phylum Bacteroidota; class Bacteroidia; order Bacteroidales; family Bacteroidaceae; genus Alloprevotella. The sequence continues at coordinate 64 of CATXZX010000069.1, forward strand.
TTGCAGGCGCGGGGCGTTTTCGCCCATCGGCCTGTCTTGTCGGAAACAGAAGAAATCCGTCTTATTCGGTTTTCCAGGAGATATTGTAATACGATCCGTCTATCGATGTGGCGCACTTGGTGACGAATACGCCAGACTGTCGGGCCGCTTCGATGTAAAGGGAATGTACGGGGCCTCCCTTGTCCGTGTAGTATGCAGAGAGTTTGGCATTGAACCCCTTGCCTACCGGACCTATTGTGTATTGTACCTGACCGTCGGTACAGGTGCTTTGGTGGTAGCGGTTTTCCCCCTTCTCGTCTGTGTAGGAGATGGTGACGGCTTCTCCGATGTCGGCTTTGGCTGTATAATGGATGTAATAGTCGTTGGGCGTGTCATCGTCGTTGTCGCATCCGGCCAGTGTCGTTCCGCCAATCAGCAGAGTCGCGAATAAGAGGATTTTAAGTTTCATTTTAATGGATTTTGATGCGCGGCTTACTCCGCAACGTTCCGGTTGTTCTTCTTTTTCTCGACAATGGCATCGATGGCGGCTACTGCCGTGATGTTTACGATGTCGCGCACAGAGCATTCGAAGTCGGTAAAATGAATCGGCTTGTTGAGGCCCATCTGGATGGGGCCGATGATTTCGGCTTCCTGGCTGAGCATCTGCAACATCTTGTAAGAAGAGTTGGCTGCACTGAGATTGGGGAACACAAGTGTATTGACATCTTTTCCGAGCAGGCGTGTGAATGGATATTTTTCATCGCGAAGCTCACGGTCGAGGGCGAAGTTCAACTGCATCTCGCCGTCGATGGCCAGGTCGGGGTATTGCGCCTGCATGTGGGCCACGGCTTCGTGTACGGCAACCGGGCTTCCGGTGGTGTCGGTACCGAAATTGGAGTATGAAAGCATGGCAATGACCGGTGTGCGGTTGAAGAAACGTACCGTGTCGGCGCTGAGCTGGGCCAGGTCGATGAGCGCGTCTTTGTCCGGGTGGCGGTTAATGAGCGTGTCGGCCAGGAAATAGACACCTTTCTTGGAGTTGACGATGTGCATGGTGCCGAAATGCTTGTGGCCGGCCCGGATGCCGATGACTTCCTTCGCTACTTTGATGGTGTTCGAGTATTTGGTGTACAGACCGGTGATGAAGGCATCGGCTTCTCCGGTTTCTACCATCATCATGCCGAAGTAGTTGCGTTCGAACATCTTGTCTTCTGCCTCTTGGCGGGTATATCCTTCGCGTTGTTTTTTGTCGGCCAGTATGCGGGCATAGCGTTTGCGGCGCTCTGTCTGGCTTTCGTTGCGCAGGTTGATGATTTCGATACCGTCCATGTTGAGTTTCAGGTCTTCGGCCATTTTGCGTATCTGTATGTCATTGCCGAGCAGGATGGGGTGGCACAAGCCTTCTTCCTTGGCGGTGACTGCGGCCTGCAACATGTTGGGATGCGTTCCTTCTGCAAATACGACACGTTGCGGGTCGACGCGTGCGATGTTGTAAAGCGAGCGCGACAGTTTGCTTTCCTGCCCCATGAGTTCTTTCAGACGCAGACGGTATGCTTTCCAGTCGGCAATGGGGTGGCGGGCTACGCCGCTCTCCATGGCCGCTTTGGCTACGGCCATGGATACCTCGGTGATGAGGCGGGGATCGACGGGCTTGGGAATGAAATAATCGGGCCCGAACGTCAGATTCGTGACCTGATAAGTGCGGTTCACTACATCCGGTACCGGACGTTTGGCCAGGTCGGCAATGGCGCGTACGGCTGCCAGTTTCATTTCTTCGTTAATGCTTTTTGCTGCTGTGTCGAGCGCGCCGCGGAAGATGTAGGGGAATCCGATTACGTTATTGATTTGGTTGGGGTAGTCTGAGCGTCCGGTACTCATCAGCACATCGGGACGTGCTTCTTTGGCATCCTCGTACGAAATTTCGGGAGTAGGATTGGCCAATGCAAAGATGATGGGTGCTTCGTTCATGGTACGTACCATCTCTTTCGTCAGAATATTGCCTTTTGACAGGCCTACGAATACGTCAGCCCCGCTGATAGCTTCTTCGAGTGTGTGGACATCGCGGCGTTCGGTCGCAAATTCGCGTTTCTGTTCCGTCAGTTTTTCGCGTTCGGTTGTTATGACACCTTTGGAGTCTAACATCAGGATGTTTTCGGCTTTGGCTCCGAGCGCTTTGTAGAGGCGGGTACATGAGATGGCAGCCGCACCGGCGCCGTTCACGACGATTTTTACGTCCGCTATGTTCTTGCCGTTCACTTCGAGAGCGTTGATGAGCCCTGCGGCCGAGATGATAGCCGTTCCGTGCTGGTCGTCATGCATGACAGGTATGTCGAGTTCTTCTTTCAGACGCTTTTCTATTTCGAAACATTCAGGTGCTTTGATGTCTTCTAAGTTGATGCCACCGAATGTAGGTGCGATAGCCTTGACAGCTTCAATGAATTTGTCCGGGTCTTTCTCGTCAACTTCAATGTCGAAGGCATCGACTCCGGCGTATATTTTGAAAAGTAGGCTTTTTCCCTCCATGACGGGTTTTCCGCTGACGGCTCCTATATCGCCGAGGCCCAAAACAGCAGTACCATTGGAGATGACAGCTACTAAATTGCCTTTGTTCGTATATTTATAGGCATCTTCCGGGCTTTTCTGGATTTCCAGACACGGTTCGGCCACGCCCGGCGAATAGGCCAGCGACAGGTCGGACTGTGTACGGTAGGGTTTGGTCGGTACGATTTCGATTTTTCCGGGTTTGCCCTGTGAGTGATAGCGCAGGGCCGCTTCTTTTGTGACTTTTATCATAAAGCTATCTGTTGAAATATATATCTTTAAATACGACGCAAAGTTAAGAATTGCGTATGACAAACGTTGCGAAGGGGAACTTAATATTGGTTTTAGAGAATAAAAATACGTGATAAAACAGAGCGTGGAAAGGTGAGTGTGGCAGTAAAAATGTCAATTATTCAGAGAGCGGATTTTTAGTAAATGAAGAGAATAAGGGTCGGGTTTGTAAATAAAATCAAATAATGCTGGCTGATGAATATGCAATCTAAAAATAATGTAAAAATATTATGCTCGATACGTTTTATTTGGTACTTTTGTCGTAAAATAAGTAAATCTATGATAGGGCTACATGATTCGTGAAGTCGATGGGGAGAAGGTCCTTGTGGGCGTTGACTCCTTGCGACGGCATTGAACGAAATCTTTGTGGTCTAAGAATCTTATCGGTAAACTAAAAACAAGAATTGGGTATGATAGATACTCACCATAGCCTGGCCTCTCAGAAAAATTTGCGTTTCCGGATAGTAAAATGTGCAATGTTTCTGTTTTCCCGCGAAGGTATCAAGCCTGTGACGATGGATCGGATTGCGAAAGAGCTGCAGATATCTAAGCGGACACTCTATGAAATATTTAATGACAAGGAAGAACTTTTACTTGAAGGTGTCTGCGTTTTTAAGGAACTGATGAATCGTTATAGTGAAGATTTAGCTCAGAAAGTGGACAATGTACTGGAACTGATGCTTATAATGTATCAACTTCGGTTAAACGAAATGCGTTTTGTTACACCCCGTTTTTATTCGGATATGAGGAAGTATCCCAGTGTCGTACGTTTTATGCGTGATAGTATGAATCGTGAAACAGATAAGGTGCAGGCCTTTATGAAATGTGGCGTGGAACAAGGATTGTTTCGTAAAGACGTGAATTTTGAAGTGATTCATCGTGTGATATTCAGCCAGGTTGAATTTGTCATGCAAAATTTGTTGCCCGAGCGTTATCCGCTGGTTGAGTTATTTGATTCTTTTATCTTGGTTTGCATGCGCGGCTTTTCAACAGAAAAGGGTGTGCGGCAAATTGAGGATTTTGTAAAACGGCGCGGGTGTATGACTGATGATTTTCCTGAGGCTCTGTACGAATATTGGCCGGATAATTGTGATATAGACGCTTTGCTTTCTAATAAAAGGAATAGGATCGAAGTAGAGAAAAAAAGACCGGATGACGATGCTAAATCTTAAAACATATAATATTTAGCATTTTATCTAAGTGTTGTCTTGCCTGGTTAAGAAAAAAAAACTATTTTTGCAGGCGGTATTCATTTAAACGGAATTTTTAAAATGAAAAGAACATCTTTAGGTGCAATATTGCTGTGTTGCGTGATGAGTTTTGTCTCATGCGTTTCGAATAAAGAAATGACATACATTCAGGGAGCGGACCAGTTGTATCGTGCTGCGCAGGAAATTACGAAAGGGTATGGCCTGACAATACAGACTGATGATCAGTTGGCGATTTCTGTGAGTTGTGATCCCAAAAAATTGATAGAGCCGTTCAATACCCAGACGCTTATCGGTGGAGCAGCATCCGAGGGTAGTTATGGAAGCACGGTAAATGCATCTTCCGGTGTATCTTATTTTTATGTAGATAAGGAGGGTAATATCGATTTCCCGATATTTGGCAAAATACAGGCACGTGGGTTGACCGTAAATGCATTGTCTGATAAAATACGTCAGATGATGATAGATAGAGATTTTATTAGCGATCCGATTGTTACGACTCGAATTATGAGTTTTAAGGTAACGGTTCTCGGCGATGTCCGTAATCCTGGCGTGCAGAGTTATACAGGACAGCGTTTGACGTTGCTTGAAGCCTTGGGCCGCGCAGGTGATTTGAATAGTTCTGCCGTTCGTACCAATGTACTTGTCGTACGCGAAGAAGAGGGAAAACGTACGTCTTATCAGATAGATCTTACCGATCCGAAGAGCGTGTTCAATTCGCCGGCTTATTACATGCAGCAGAACGATTTGATTTATGTGGAATCGAATAAATCTGTAAAGGTAAAGGGTAGTACAAGTTATACCTATTTGAGCGTATCCGGTACGTTGGTCGGTATGACAACGTCTATAATTTCTTTGATAATTGCATTAGACAAATAAAAGTACGTATGGCTGAAATAAAAAATGGAGTACAATTGTCAGAGCAGGATGAAAACATAGACTTCCTGCCTATGTTGCTTGAATGCTGGAATGTGTTTCTTAAAAACTGGAAATGGTTCTTGCTTTCTATTGTGGTATGTTGCGGACTGGCGTTCTTATATCTGAAGAAACAACCGCGTGTGTACCAGCGCGATGCTGTCGTACTTATGGAGGATGAAGCGGGCCAGGGGGCGCGCCGTAAGGGAGCAAATAGTCTGAATGCCCTGATGGAACTTAATGGAGTGAATGTGGGGGACAACTTGCAGAATGAAATATATATATTGCAGTCGTTGCGCCTGATGGAGGAAATGGTTAAACGCTTGAATTTGGACATCTCATATACGACGACTGAAGGTTTGCGTAAAGTAGCTGTCTACAAGGATAAACCTTTCATTGCACAGTTCACAAGTCCGTTTGCCGTTCCTGTTTCGTTTGATGTTGAAATTCTTTCAGCAAATGAAGTTCGTTTGAGTCGCTTTGTCGTTGACAAGAAAAAAAAGTCGTTTGATCAGAAGGTCGCTTTTGGCGTGAATGTTCAGACACCGGCAGGTACCATTAATCTGAAAAAGGAACCTCGCTTTCTAACCGATTATATCGGTAAAATAATTCGCGTCGGCCGTACGAGCGTAGAGAAGGCGGCAATGGCCTACAAAGATGATTTTTCAGCGCGTGAGGTCAATAAAGATGCGTCGTTGATTAATTTGACTTGTTTGGACATAAATATTGACCGTGCAGAGGAAATTTTGGAAACTTTGCTTGCCGTATATAAAGAAGACATTGTAGAAGGTAAGAATCGTGTTGCAGCCAATACGCGCGATTTTATTAGAGAGCGTTTAGGTTTGGTCGAAAGTGATTTGAACCGAGTCGAAAGCGATTTGGCGAAGTTTAAGGAAACGAATAGCATCGTTGATGTTCAGAAAAATGCAGAAGTCTTTTTGGCTGAGCGTACGTCGGCTCGTCAGGAAAGTCTGAGGTTGGAATCGCAGGTTAGTGTCTTGGAATTCTTACAGGACTATTTGAAGAATATGAATGCTGAACGCGATTTGATTCCGGTTCTTTCTGGCGTTGGAGATGCAAGTATACAGACGCAGATCGCTACGTATAATGAAAACAAACTGGAGTATAATCATTTGATAGAAGAAGGGGATAAAAAGAATATGGGTAACCCTCGTGTCAAGATTCTTCAGTCTGGTTTGGTTTCGCTTCAGCATGCAATCTTGGCTTCTGTTGGCGAATATTTGAATACGACACGTCTGCAACTGAAGAAAGCGAAACAGGTAGAGAATGCTTTGCATTCGGATATTTCATCGGTGCCCGAAAAAGAAAAGCGTGCGTTGGATATTCAGCGTCAGCAGGCTATCAAAAATGAACTGTATGTGTATTTGTTGAACAAGAGTGAAGAAGTAGAACTGCAGTTGGCTATTACCGAAGCGAATGTCCGTATCGTAGAATATCCGTATGGAACAGATAAGCCCATTTCTCCGAAGGGAGCAATGATTATGCTTGTAGGTTTTGTATTGGCATTGTTTATCCCCTCGGCTTATTTCTGGATTAAAATTAAGCTCGATACATCGGTACGTGGACGTAAGGATGTTGAAAATGCAACCACAATTCCTATCTTAGGCGATATTCCCAAGTGGAACGTCGAAGTTGAATCCGACAAGTTGGTATCTAAATCGACATCCGGTGCCTATCAGATAAGTGAGGCTTTCCGTGTGTTGCGTTACGGTCTTAATTTTATGAAGAAAGGACCGCGTGTAATGATGCTTACATCTACAACACCGGGGCAAGGTAAAACGTTCGTTTCCCGAAACCTTGCGGTCGTATTAGGTATGACTGGTAAGAAAGTAGTCCTTGTTGACGCTGATATTCGTAAGCGGACACAATCTAAGATTTTGCGTACAGGAAATGGTTTGACCTCGTATCTGAGCGATGAGAATATACATGCCGAGGAACTTATTATTAAGGATGGTGTAACGGAAGGCGTTGACTTTATGCCTGCAGGCGTGATGCCGCCTAATCCGGCCGAGTTGTTGATGTCGCATCGTCTGGATGATTTGATTGAGGAGTTGCGTTTATTGTACGACTATGTGATAATAGATACGACACCGGCGTTCTCTGTTGCAGACGCGAATATTGTGAATCGTGTGGTAGATCTTACATTGTACGTGATTCGTGTCGGCGCTCAGGATCGTCGTTTCTTACCGGAATTGGAACGAATGTATCAGGAACAGAAATTCCGTAATCTGTGTATAGTCCTCAACGGAAGTGTCCAGGGTAAGTATGGCTATGGTTACGGCTATGGTTACGGATGCGGATACGGTTATGGCTATGGACATCATGAATCGAAGTCATCGAAGTCGGATGATAATATAATAGGAAAGGTCGTTAAAAAAATTAATGTGAATGCATTGAATCGGACGATGAAGAAATAAAGAACTCTTAATCATAGCAGATGAATGAGAGAAGTCGGTTTAGCGCGGACTTCTCTCATTTATTTTTGTTGTTTAGTCCCAACTTCTACTTCAGACGCTCATTTTTGTGATGATGTTCTGCGTATAGTTCGTTATTTGCCATTATGTCGCTGTTGATTTGCAAAAATATTGTCGGTATGTTTTTTTGATTCTTCGTATTTCCGTTCTTCAACATCTCCGTGTTATTTTGAAAAAGCAGGGTGTTATTTTGAAAAGCGAGGCCCGCGTTTTTCGGCTGTTGGTGCGGGAATTTTGTTTGTTTGTGAGAATCT
>CATXZX010000070.1 GCA_958404085.1 uncultured Prevotellaceae bacterium
TCCCAAAGACCCACTTCGCGTCCGGCTCCGGCGCCTCCCCACTGGATGAATCCCTGCGTGGTGTTGCCCACGGGCTGGAGTATCCAGACTTGGTTTTCTTTGGCGGAGGCGTTCTGTATGAGTCTGAGGGCCTGGAACTTCGAAGCCGAGGTGATGAAACGTTCACCGTTGTAGTTCAGGTGGCGTCCCGACTTGTTGGTAATGCGGGCATTGTTCTGTCTGCCGGTGAGTTTCCATAACTGGGCATCGGTCCGGGCCGCAGTGCCGGTGAGGATGGGTTTCCCCTCGCCTTCGTCCTGGATGACGGCACCTCCTTTTCTGAAACGGATGTAGTACCACGTCTCGCCGTCCGCGGCTGAGGTGAATTTCGGCAACGTCTGTGCAAAGCTCCCTATGACGAGCATGCAGCAGCCAAGCAGTAAACCTATTTTCTTCATAAATGGGTTGTGTTTGAGTGTGGATGATTCTGATTGTTGCAAAGTTATCGAATCCGGAAGGCCGGTTCGCCGGATTCCGGACGCCAGGTGTGCAGAAATAAGACTTAGGAGGTGTAAAAGAGTGACGATATCGGAACAAGGAAACGGCCGGGCCGTATAAAAAGAAAAAAGCAGGCCGCCATTTCGAAATAGCAGCCTGCTTTTTTTAAATTGTAGCCTTGTGTGTCAGACCGGCACCCGGGCGGTGAATTTTTCGGCCGGAGGAAAACTCAGTGTGAAGCAGCTACCCTTGTCCAGCTCGGACCGGACGCGGATTGTTCCCTTGTGGAGGGTCATGATTTGCTTGCACAGCGACAGGCCGATGCCCGAACCGCTTTCTTTGGTCGTGAAGAAAGGCACGAAGATCTTTTCCTGAATCTCCGGAAGAATCCCACTTCCGTTGTCCGTGATGTTGATGATGGCTTCGTGGTGCTCGTCGTTCCTGAACCATACGTCGACGTGCGGATCGGGGGTGTCGCTGCATGCCTCGCACGCGTTCTTTATCAGGTTGATGAGTACTTGTTCGATCTGCCCCTTGTCGGCATGGAACGTCAGGTCGGCCGGGTCGACGTGGATTTGTACCCCTTTGTCGGCATAGAGTTCCTTCAGGTCGTCCACCAAGTCGCAGACATGTATTTCCGTGTACGTCGGGGTAGGTATGCGGGTGAGCTTCCGGTAATCTTCGATGAAGTGGAGCAGTCCTTCGCTGCGCCGGCGGATGGTCTGCATGGCTTGCAGCATGAGTTCGTACATGCGCGGCGAGAAACCTTCGTCCGCGCTGCGTTCGCACAGCGTGTCGGAGAGCGACGCGATGGGGGTTATGCTGTTCATAATCTCATGGGTCAGGACGCGGATCAGCTTCTGCCAGGCTTCCATCTCGTTGCGCTCGAGGATGGAGTGAATGTCTTTCAGCGTAATCAGGTAGTGCTTGCCCTGCCGGGTCGTGAGCTGGCTGCACGACAGTACGGCCTCGAATTTCCGTTCATCGCTGGTCAGCGTGACGGCACGCGATTCGTTTCCATTCGGTACGAACCAGTCGGCCGGCGGAACGAACTTGTCGCCCAGCCAGGTATGGGTGGCGCGGTTTTTCCACTCTACGTGTCGGTTGGAGTCGCATATCAGGACGGCCGGATCTACCTGGTTCAGTAAAGTCTCGTAGTAGATGCGTTTGGATTCGCCGTCGCTCAGTTGGTCGTGGAAGCGGTTGAAGAGTTTCGAAAGGTTGTTGGCAATGTCGCGGGTGGTCTGGTTTTTATAGTTACCGGTCAGCTTCGGCATCGCATCGTTGGTACAGATTGATTTGAAGAGCCTGTCGATGCTTTTCAGCGTGCGGGTCTGGATTCGGTGCAGGTTATAGAAAACCAACAAGGTCATCAGAAAAACGTAAAAAGCACTCCACCGCATGTTTTGCGTAAGGAACCAGATGGTCAGGAAGAGCATGCCGCTTACGACGAGCAGGTGAAGGAAAATGATCAGGGAGTAATGTTTCATAAACCGAGCTTTTCGATTTTCCGGTACAAGGCATAACGTGTGATGCCGAGGTATTCTGCTGCTCGCGAGAGGTTTCCTTCGCTGATGGACATGGCCCGTTCGATGGCCTGTTTCTCCAGTTTGCTCAGATTGAGTTCCTCGTTCGTGTTTTTCTGTGCGGTCTGTTTGAGCGGCTGGAATACGAAGATTTCGGCTCCCAGCGTGGTGCTGTCGTTCATAATCACCGCCCGTTCCATGGTGTGCTGCAGTTCGCGCACGTTGCCCGGCCATGTGTGGCGCAGCAACTTGTTTCGTGCCTCGCGGTTCAGGGTGGCGGCTTTTTTGCGGTATTTTCTGGTGTAACGGTTGAGGAAGAATTCGGCTAACAGCAGGATGTCGTTCTCCCGTTCGCGCAGTGGCGGAATCTGTATCTCCACGGTATTGATGCGGTAGAGCAGGTCTTGCCTGAAAGAACCTTCGGCTACCATCCGGTGGATGTCTGCGTTGGTGGCGCAAAGGAGCCTTACGTCGATTGGAACGGACGTCGTTCCTCCCAGGCGGCTTATCATCCGTTTTTCGATGGCAGTCAGGAGTTTCGACTGCATGGGCAACGACAGATTGCCTATCTCGTCGAGGAAAAGCGTACCGCCCGAGGCAACCTCCATGCGCCCGGCCTTGGCTTTGCGTGCGTCGGTAAAAGCTCCTTTCTCGTAGCCGAACAGCTCGCTCTCGAACAGTCCTTCGGGCACGCCGCCGAGGTCTATCGGAACGAAAGGCCTGTCGCACCGGTCGGAACAGCGGTGAAGCCGGCGGGCAATGACGTCTTTTCCCGTTCCGTTCTCGCCGAGAATCAGCACGTTCGCATCGGTCTTGCTCAGTTTTTCGATGGTGGCGAAGATTTGCTGCATGGCTTTGGATTCGCCTATGATGTTTTCGTCTTTCTCGTCCTCGTTTTCGCTCAGCACCTGTATTTGTTCTTGCAGTTGTGTCACCTTGTTGTGCGAACGGCGCAGTTCCATGCCGGCATGCAGCGTACCCAGCAGTTTTTCGCGCGTCCAGGGTTTGGGTATGAAGTCGAGCGCTCCGGCTTTGATGGCACTGACAGCCTTTTCGGTGTCGGCATAGGCTGTCAGGAATATGACTACGGCCTGTGCGTCTACCTTCAGAATGTGTGCAAGCCAGTCCATTCCCTCTTGTCCGCTGCTTGCGTCGCGCCTGAAGTTCATGTCCAGCAGAATGATGTCCGGGTGATACATGTCCATCAGGGCATCGATGCGTTCCGGATTTGTCGTGACAATGATTTTCTCCGACAGCGGCTCCAGCAGCAGGTTCAGTGCAAACAATACGTCCTTATTATCGTCGACGATGAGTATTTTACCGAATTTTTCCATATAATGGTTGTTTGCGGGCAAAGGTACGAAAAAAATATTTTTGGCTGTCCGGTAAACCCGCAGATAGTGGAAAAGTCGGTCACGGACGCACTTGTTGCGTCGGACGGGCCAGCTATTTTGAAATGCGGGCCACCTGGTCCGAATTACAAGGCCCCGGATGCGGCGTTGGCCTGCTTCGGTGGAGATACTTGTGCGTTGCGTGCGTTTTCGCACGCCTTTTGTTCGGTATTGCACACCTTTTTGTTTCTTCTTGAATGTATAGAATGTTGATAAATAATAGATTATATTTTTGGCACGATATTTGCTTTGTGAAAATATAAAAAGAAAAAAGATGAAAAGAAAAATTCTATTGAGTACTGTCATGTGCGTAGCCCTTTCTGGACACACGGCAACGACCGATACAACCGCATACGTGCTGACTTTGCCCGAAGCGATTCGGTTGGCTCAGCTTCATTCGCCCGATGCGCGGTCTGCGCGTCATACGTTTCGTTCAGCCTATTGGAACTACCGTTATTACAAGGCCAACTACCTGCCTTCGCTGACTCTTACTTCTAACCCTTCGCTCAACCGGTCCATCAATAAAGTGACGCAAGGCGACGGTACGGTACGTTTTGTGGAGCAGAACTTGCTCAGTACCGACCTTTCGCTGACCATGACGCAAAACATCGCGTTGACGGGCGGTTCGGTCTTTTTGGAAACTTCGCTCCAGCGTCTGGACCAGCTCGACAGCAAAGTGGTATCGTGGAACAGTTCGCCGGTAAACTTCGGTATCAGTCAGTCGCTCTTCGGCTACAACAGCCTGAAGTGGAGCCGCCGTATCGAACCCGTGCGCTACCAGGAAGCGCGGAAGACCTACGTAGAGACACTTGAACTGGTGGCCAGCAGCGCCGTGACGAAGTTTTTCCGGCTGGCTGCGGCACAGAGCAATTACGAGATGGCTTGCGCCAATTACGCCAACGCCGATACACTGGCCCGTTTCGGTCGCGGCCGTTACGAGATAGGCCGCATACCCGAGAGCGAGATGCTTCAGCTCGAACTCAACAAACTGACGGAGGAGTCGAACCGCATGAATGCTGCCATCGAGGTAGACAATTGCGTCCAGGAGCTTCGTTCGTACCTCGGCCTGCAGGATGACAAGCCGTTGCAGGTGGCCGTGGACGACAATCTCCCCGATTTTTCAATCGGTCTGGCCGAGGCGTTGAAACAGGCCAATCTCAACAGCCCCGACATCCAGACCATGATACGCCGCAAGCTCGAGGCGCGCAGTTCGGTGGCCCAGGCGCGTTCCAATGCCGGACTGAAGGCCGATCTCTACATGCGTTTCGGACTCACGCAGACCGCCAGCGAACTATCGGATGCCTACCGGCGGCCGCTCGACCAACAGTACGTATCTGTCGGCATCTCACTGCCTATCCTCGACTGGGGACGCGGACGGGGACAGGTGCGTGTGGCACGCTCCAATAAGGACCTTGTGGACACACAGGTGGAACAGAGCCGCATCGACTTCGACCGCAATGTCCGCAAACTGGTCAACCAGTTCAACCTGCAGCGGCAGCGCGTACACATTGCCGAGCGGGCCGACGACATGGCACGGCGCCGGAACGACGTGGCGCGCGGACTTTATCTGCTCGGCAAGTCTACGATTCTCGACCTGAACGCCTCGGTCAGCGAAAAAGACCAGGCCCGCAGCAAATACATCCAGTCCGTCTACGATTACTGGAGCCTGTATTACTCCTTGCGCAGCGTGACGCTGTACGACTTCGAGAAGCGGGAGCCCCTGACGGCCGACTACGAGAAACTGATTGATGAGCAAATGGAAAATGACAACAAATAAGTAAAGAATATGGATATTAAGATTAAAAAAAGACCGTGGTATCTGCGTTACAAGTGGTACTTGGCCGGTGGATTGGTATTTGTGGCTTTTTCGGTTTATGTGCTGATAAGCAGCCTGGGACCGCGCAAACTGCGTGTCGACACCGAGGGGATTCAGATTTCCGAGGTACGGAAAGACAAGTTCATGGAGTACGTCGAGACCGAAGGCGTCGTGCAACCCATTCTGACGCTTAAAGTCAACACGCGCGAGGCAGGCAGTGTGGAGCGCATCGTGGGCGAGGAAGGCAACAAGATGGAGAAGGGAGACACCATCCTGGTACTTTCCAACCCGGACCTCGAACGCGATATAGAGGAACAGCGCGATGCGCTCGAAAAGCAGCTTATCTCGTACCGCGAGCAGGAAATAGAAATGGAACAGAAAAGCCTGACGCTGAAAAAACAGGCCCTCCAGAACGAATATGAGCTTAGCAGTCTGCGCGAGCGGTACAACCTGGATGCCAAGGAGTACCAGATGGGCTACTCCAGCAAGGCGCAGTTCAAGGTGGCCGAAGACGAATATAATTATAAGGTGAAGGCGGCCGAACTGGAACGCCAGAGCCTGAAGCACGATTCGGCCGTTACACGCATCCGCCGCCAACTGATTGCATCGGACCGCGAGCGCGAAATGAAGAAGTTCGACCGCATGCGCGAACGTCTGGGACGGTTGGTCGTCACCGCACCGGTGAGCGGACAGCTCAGCTTTGTGAATGTTACTCCCGGACAGCGGATTGCGGCCGGCGAGTCCATAGGCGAGATAAAAGTACTCAGCCAGTTCAAAATCAATGTCTCGCTCAGTGAGTTTTACATAGACCGTATCGTGAGCGGCCTGCCGGCTTCCGTCACCTACCGCGACAAGAAATATGTCTTGCGTGTATCCAAAGTGGTCCCCGAGGTCAAGAAAGACCGTACGTTCGAGGTCGACTTGGTCTATGTGGGCGAGGTTCCCGACAACGTGCGCGTCGGAAAGACCTTCCGTGTGCAGATAGAACTCGGACAACCCGAGCAGGCTGTCGTCATACCGCGCGGCGATTTCTATGCAGCTACGGGTGGCCGCTGGATTTACAAAGTGACGGCCGACGGCAGCAAGGCAGTACGGGTGCCCGTCAACATAGGCCGGCAGAATCCCCAGCAGTACGAAGTACTCGGAGGTCTGAAGCCGGGCGACAAAGTGATTACCGCCGGATACAGCCGCTACGGCGATGTGGGCGAATTGATACTGAAATAACTCGAAACTTCATGTGTGTGTTAGTCCGCTCCTTCCGGTCGGTAATGGCCGGAAGGGCAGGCGGACGAAACAAGCGGCCTGCTATTTCGAAAAAGCTCCCAGATAATTGAAAAAAGCACGGCGTTCGGTTTCCGGACCTCCCTCCTTGTGCGGAGCCATACCGGCGAGGCTGCCGAAAACATACCGAATCCAAACAAAAACAAACCATTCTATATCGAATTAGATGATGAAAATATTTTTATTGAACCTGAAACAGGCTTTCCGCAATTTGTTGAAAAACGGATGGCAATCCTTCTTCTCCGTCACGGGTCTGGTGATGGGATGCGTTTGCCTGGCATACAGTGTGAACTGGTTGTGGAACGAAACGAACCACGACTCTTTTCGCCGCGGATACAAGGATGTGTATTTTGTCCATTTGAATCAGTATGAAGATTCGGTGGCAAAGGCCAAAAACGTCCTAAGTTCGGTTTTTCCGCTGTTCAGTGCGCCGACTTATTACGATATAGCCAAGGCCTTGTCCGGGATTGACGATTGTTCCGTACTCGTGAGGGGGTACCCGGTGGAATTGTCCGACACGGCCGGCAATCTGCTTCCTTTTAAAACGGTCCTGGCCGTGGACTCCTCGTATGCCTCCATGGGCGATCTGCGCTCGGTCGTCGGCAATGCCGACCACGCGCTTCGTCAGCCCGGAAACATGGTGCTGAGCCGCAGCCGGGCTAAGGAAATGTTCGGTTCGCCCGAAAAGGCCATAGGAGCTTCCGTCCGCGTGAAGAGCGGCTGGACGATAGCCCCCGGCACGTACGTAGTCAGTGCCGTAATAGCCGACGACGGTCCGATGAGCAACCTTCAGAACGATGTGCTTGTGGGGAATTTCAATGCCATCGCAGAGAGTGATAAGACGGAGCGGAGTAATTTCAATTATCAGATGATTGTACGTACTTCCGACCGTAGCCGTACGGAAAAAATCCTGAATTCCTGTCCGATGCCGCTCGAGGGAGGGTACTATACATATACGCTTTCTCCGTTGCGTACGCACCATCTGGAAAGTTTGAAGGCGGTCATGCCGTTGTGGAAGCAACTGATTTATCCGGCGGCCTTCGTCTTTTTGTCGGTACTCTTGATGTTGAGCGCTTTCTTCAACTATATAGCCATTCTGACTACCATCAATATGGGCCGCGTCCGCGAGTATGCGCTGCGCATCAGCATGGGAGCCTCGTTCCGGCGCAATGCGGGATGGATGGGCTGCGACGTACTGTTGATGTTGTTCCTGTGTTTT
>CATXZX010000071.1 GCA_958404085.1 uncultured Prevotellaceae bacterium
GACGTCCAGCGGCCAAGCGGTATGTTCCGCGCTGCGACCAGCTCCTGTACTTCGCCGACTGGGTTAAGTACCGCAATCCACAGAAACTTCCCAGGCTGTGACAGGAGCAGCCGGCCTTCATCCCGCGCACAGCTTTCGTAGACCGGTGTACGTAAAGCCCTGTGACAGATTATCGGAGAGAAGCTATACGGGAAAAGGCCATACATTCGAAAAATAATCGTACATTTGCGGATGCCCGTGTACCGGAGACTCGTACACCGACGTTCTATCGCAAAACATGAAACAGATACAGAAACTCCTCATCATCCTCATTTTGCTGTCAGCCGGACACTCAGCCTACGCCCAGTACGACCCGGCATTCAGCCACTACTGGATGCTGGAACGTTCGTTCAACCCGGCCACTGCCGGCAAAGACCCGATGCTGAACATAACGGGAGCGTACAGCGCCCAGATGAGCGGATTCGAAAATGCGCCCAAGACCATGTATGCCGGCGCCGACCTGCCCCTGTTCTTTATCAGTCCGAAACACGGTGTCGGGCTCTCGTTTCTGAACGACGAAATCGGATTATTCGCGCACAAACGCTTCTCGCTGCAATATGCCTTCCACCAGCCGTTGTGGGGAGGTACGCTGAGCGCGGGAATACAGGGAGACATGGTGAGCGAGGCCTTCGACGGTTCGAAAGCCGATGTCGAGGACTCGAACGACCCGGCCATACCCAGTAGTTCGGTGACAGGGTCGGCCTTCGACATGGCGGCCGGACTCTACTATGAACACCGCCGTTGGTATGCGGGGTTTTCGGTCCAGCACGCTCTGTCGCCCAAAGTGGAAATGGGCGAAACCAATGAATTTTCGATTACACCGAACTATTATTTCACGGCGGGAGGCAATATTCCGCTACGAATCCCGTTTATAACGATACGGCCATCTGTGCTTGCCCGCTACGACGGAGTGGATTACCGGATAGACCTGACAGGGCGCATCGTATACGCCCGTGACGGAAAACATCTATACGGTGGTGCCGGTTACAGTCCTGAAAACTCGTTCATGCTGTTTGTGGGAGGAGTCTTCCACGGCGTAGAACTCAGTTATTCCTACGAAGCCTACACCTCCGTTCCCGGCCTGAAGAGCGGCGCCCACGAATTGGCTGTCGGTTACCGTATGGACCTGAACCTGGTCAAGAAAGGGCGGAACCGCCACAAGAGTGTAAGAATATTATAACGCAACTATAATGAAAAAAGGAAAAAATATCGTGACGATCCTGGCGGCGTATATGCTGCTTGCTTCGTGCTTCGGCGGAAAGAACCTGATGGGAGGCGGAGGCGAAGTGGTTGGGGCACGCGGTTCGTCGTTCGTAGAACCGACACCTTACGGCATGGTGCTGGTAAAACGCGGCTACCTGCATGCAGGACTGAACGAGCCGGACAGCCTGTGGGGCTCCGTAATTCCGTCCAAAGACATCTCGGTAGACGGTTTCTGGATGGACCAGAGCGAGGTGACCAACTCCATGTACCGCCAGTTCGTCAACTGGGTACGCGACTCCATCATCCGCGAACGCCTGGCCGACCCCTCGTTCGGCGGCGATGAGACCTACAAAATCGTAGAAGACCGCCTGGGCAATCCGGTCAAGCCCCACCTGAACTGGAAAAAGCCCATCCCCTGGCGAAAAGCGACCGAAGAAGAAGAACGGGCCATAGAAAGTGTATACACGTATCACCCCATCGACGGAAGCCGCATGCTCGATGCCAAACAAATGAACTACCGGTACGAAATATTCGACTACGAAAAAGCCGCTATGAGGAAGTACCGCCTCAATCCGGCGGAACGGAATCTGAACACCGACGTACAGGTGAACCCCGACGAGGTGGTCATGATATCGAAAGATACTGCCTACATCGACGATGAAGGAAACATTGTCCGCCAGACCATCACACGGCCGCTGACAAGCCTGTACGACTTTCTGAACACATACATCGTCAACATCTATCCCGACACGACATGTTGGGTCAACGACTTCCCGAATGCCAACAACGAGCGCTACATGAAGTTGTATTTCTCCAGTCCTGTCTACAACGACTATCCGGTAGTGGGCGTAACGTGGGAGCAGGCCAACGCATTCTGTGCCTGGCGTACGGAATACCTGATGCAAGGCATCGGACGTGAGGCGCGCTACATCCAACGCTACCGCCTGCCGACAGAACTGGAATGGGAATACGCCGCACGCGGCAAGGAAGGGAACGAATTTCCCTGGAGCGACAAGAACATGAAGAACGACAAGGGATGTTACTATGCAAACTTCAAGCCCGACCGAGGAAACTATACCGAAGACGGCAACCTGATAACCTCGAAAGTCGGTATATACGGAGCGAACAGCAACGGACTGTACGACATGGCGGGTAACGTGGCCGAATGGACCAGCACGGTCTATACGGAATCCGGAGTGGCCAGCATGAGCGACCTGAATCCACAGTTCAAGTACAACGCTGCGGCAGAAGACCCTTATCGACTGAAGAAGAAAAGTGTAAGAGGTGGCTCCTGGAAAGATCCGAGATCGTTCGTACGGTCGGCCTGGCGCGCCTACGAATACCAAAACCAACCACGCTCGTACATCGGATTCCGCTGTGTGCGCTCGCTGGCAGGCAACACGAGTAAAAACAAATAAACTGAAAATCTCATGGCAAGCAACAAAAATAAAATAAGCATCGTCGTTCGCCTGCAACACTGGATGGACAGTGTGCCGGGACAGACATTTCTGAACTATGCGTACAGCTGGGGAGCCGCTATTGTCATCCTCGGTACGCTCTTCAAACTGACGCACCTTCCGGGAGCCAACCTGATGCTCTTCATCGGTATGGGTACGGAGGTCGTCGTATTCTTTCTGTCGGCCTTCGACCGCCCGTTCGACAAATCGGCAGACGGAAAAGAATTGCCCGAAGATTATGAAAGCGACGAAGAAATAGCCGCCGGAATGGAATCGGACGAACATGAGGAAGAATATCAGCCGGATACAGTAACCTTTGTGGCCGGAACGAGCGGACAGGCCCCGATTGTCATCAACGGCGGCGGAGGTATTGCGGCTTCCATGCCGACTGTGCCGGAAGGCATGGAAGAGGCGGCCGAGAAATACGTGGAGACACTGCGTACCCTGACAGAGACATTGGCCAAGGTAGAGGAACAAAGCCGTCGCCTGACGCAGGACAGCACGGAAATGGTGAATATGAACCGTACCCTGACGGGCATCAACACCGTTTATGAGCTGCAACTGAAAAGCGTAAGCGCCCAAATAGGCACCATCGACCAAATAAACGAACAGACACGCCGCATGGCGGCCCAGATCGAGGAACTGAACGGTGTATACAGCCGCATGATCAAAGCCCTCACGGTGAATATGAAAAATGCGGCGGCCGGTTCCGGTACAACCGAGTAAGACAACGAAACATGGGAGTGAAGAAAAGACCGGTATCGCCCCGGCAGAAAATGATTAACCTGATGTACGTGGTACTGATGGCCATGCTGGCCCTCAACGTTTCGACCGACGTACTCAACGGATTCTCGCTGGTAGACGAAAGCCTGAACCGGACAACAGCCAACGCGACCCGGGAAAACAGGTCCATCTATGACAATTTCGACGAACAGTACAAAACGAATCCCGTCAAGGTAAAAGAATGGTTCGACAAGGCCCGCAGCGTAAAACAGATGTCGGACTCGCTTTTCACTTTAGTAGACGAACTGAAAAAAGCCATCGTACTCCAAGCCGACGGGAAGACCGGCGATGTAAACAATATCCGCAACCGGGAAGACCTGGAAGCCGCCGCGGCAGTCATGCTGGCCCCCGGCAGGGGACGAGGTGCCGAACTCTATAACGCGATAAACGGCTACCGCGAACGCATCCTGCGCTTTATTCCCGACAGCGCCCAACAACACATCATACGAGGCAACCTAAGTACGGCCGTGCCAGACAAAGAACGGATGATGGGGCGTAACTGGCAAGAATACATGTTCGAGGATATGCCCGTGGCCGCTGCCGTTACCCTATTGACGAAACTGCAAAGCGACGTGCGCTATGCCGAAGGAGAAGTTCTCCACACACTGGTATCGAACATCGACGTCAAGGACATCCGTGTCAACCAGTTGAACGCTTTCGTCATTCCCAATGCACAGACCGTGGTACAAGGAAGCAAATTCAGCGCCCGCATCATCATGGCGGCTGTGGACACGACGCAACGGCCGGCCATCTACATCGGAAACAAAGCCATCAACGCGCCGAACGGCCTGTATGAATTCGTCTGCGGACGGACGGGCGACTTCTCGCTGAACGGCCACATCGAAGTACCCAACGGTGCCGGCGAACTTATCCGCCGCAATTTTTCACAAAAATACACCGTCGTAGCTCCGAGCGCAACGGTTTCAGCCGATTTGATGAACGTTCTTTACGCCGGATACGACAACCCAATGAGTGTGTCGGTACCGGGAGTTCCGAGCAATAAGATCGTCGTGAACATGAGCGGCGGAACACTCCGCCCCGCCGGCAACGGGAAATACATCGCCAAGCCCACCCAAGTTGGAAAAGAAACCGTCATCAGCGTATTCTCTACGCAGACCGGCCACATGCAGGAGATGGGTAAATTCACGTTCAACGTCCGCCCGCTCCCCGACCCCACAGCCTTTATCGCCTACACGGACGAAAACGGAAATCCGGTCCATTACCGCGGCGGCAGACGTCCGCTGTCCAAGGCCCAGTTGCTGGCCGCCGAGGGAATCGGAGCCGCTATCGACGACGGATTGCTGAACATAACCTTCAAGGTGACGGGATTCGAGGCTGTATTCTTCGACAACATGGGAAATGCCGTCCCCGAAGTTTCAACCGGCGCGCAGTTCTCCGAACGTCAGAAAAACATGTTCCGCAGACTGACACGCGGCAGACGTTTCTACATATCGCGTGTAAAGGCCATCGGGCCCGACGGTATCGAAAGGACCCTGCCCTATCCGCTGGAAGTTATCGTTAAATAACCAATTAGCAAACCAAAGAATAAGATATGAAACGCATAGGTATCGTTCTACTCACGTCCATGCTGGCCATAACGGCCGTAGCGCAGCCGCCCGCCCGCCGCAAGGCGGCACAAGAAGCGGCCAAGTCCGCAGCAGCCGGCATCCCCCCCGTATCGGAACGCGCACAACTGGAATTTCCCCAACAGACATCCATGCCCGAGGACGTCGTCTGGCGACGCGACATCTATCGGTCGCTCGATCTGACCAAAGATGCCAACGCTGTACTCTACTATCCGCAAGAGCCCGAAGGCAACCGCGTAAACCTCTTCACATACCTGTTCAAGCTCATCCTGCGCGGACAAATCGACGCATACAATTACCCCATCGACGGCCGCGAAGATTTTTCGGAAGCAAACCGCATCAAGGGCAAAGAGCTGTTGGATAAATACCACATCCTCTATGAGACGAAGGACGGACGCATACGCGTGAACGACAGCGACCTGCCCTCTTCCGAAGTCCTTGGTTATTACATCAAGGAAAGCACCTATTTCGACCAGCGCACTGCCACATACCACACGCAGGTGACGGCCCTTTGTCCCGTCATGAAGCATAGCGACGACTTCGGCAGCGACTCCGGTGCCGACTCCGACGACGACTTCGGCAGCAGTTCCGGCCAGGGTACAATCTCCTACCCCATGTTTTGGGTAAAATACAGCGATGTCAGCAAACATTTGGCCAACCTCCAGCTTATGGGCAGCAACCTGAACAACGCGTCGTCTCTCTCGGCAGACGATTACTTCACCATGAACCGCTACGAAGGCACCATCTACAAGACCAACAACCTGCAAGGCAAGGTCCTGGCCAACTATTGCAAGACAGACAGCGCGCTGAAAAAAGAAGAAAAACGAATCGAGAAACAACTTTCCGATTTCGAAAAGCACATTTGGGGAGCCGATTCTGTAAACAACGCCCAGCAAGACAGCCTGAACGTAACGGATAAGAAAAACAGTCGGTCCAGAACCGGTGCCGCCACGCAACAACGCACCTCCTCGCGTACGCGCAGAAGCAATACGGAAAACGTCTCGACCAAGACAAAAACCAGCAAACCGAGCAGTCCGGGCAGTCCGCGCGTCAGCGTGCGCCGGCAACGCCACTGACCCTGAAGGGGCCGCTTCCGGTTCCATCCCGTCCTGAAGCATCTCCCACCCCTTCAAGATTCAACTACCTCACAACGAAAAGGGCCGTGTCGCAATCAAAATATACGACACGGCCCTTTCGTTATAAATATCCAACATCTTATTAAAAAGAAACCGTCCTATCCATTACACTCCGTCTGCGCCTAAAACACGCTATATTAGCCATTACTAACCAGCAGTTACTAAAATCAAAGGTATTTAATAAGTATCTAATACTAAATTCATATTAAAAGTCCAAATCTATATTGTCCCTTACATGAATTGTATCCGATTCAACTTTTGTATTCACTTTCTCGATCTTTGCACTTCCATTACCACCAAAAGTAAATGTATATTGTGTATCTGAAAATTTTAAAATAAACAGTAATCCGCACAACAAAATCATGAAAACGAAGGCTCCCATTACACTTTGTATTGTACCGTGCAAATAAGATTTAAGTGTAGAGCATGGCTTTATTGGCTCTATGGCTTTTCGAATTAATTCCAAATGATTTTTATTCATACTATCTTCAACATCTTTTTTAGACTCCTCCAAAGAATTGTCCAAAAAAGATTGAAGAATACATGAAGCTATAAATTTATATTTATCAAGACTACTCTGACTGCTGCTTATTATATTAAATGGCCTTAAGTCTTCCTCTGTTGGTTCTTCATTATTATGCTCATTTTTATAATGGGTGATGAATTCAATCTTATCTTCTTTATAAAGAGCATAAGCGATATGGCCAATAATATCTGCCTTATCTTCTACGAGTTGTGAATATATATAATTATAATTTCTTGGCATGAATGTTTAGAGCTTTACCAAAAGAATCCTTTATTTGTTTGGCTGATATATTCCGAGTGCATACCTTTCCCATAATAGAAACAGAAACATTAAATGTTTCTCGCGGAGTAATAGATTTATTAATAACACAAAACGCTTTATTCTTATTCTGCGAAATAGTACGTTTATTAGCTCTTATAACCGTGTCTATTGATATTCTACACATGACTCAATCTTCATTTATAGTTTGCAAATATACAAATAAAAATCATAAGTACATCTTTTTCAGCATAAAATCAGTTATTTTACCCTTATTTTACCCTTCTACTTATTGTTTTGTAGAGTCCAACAGCAAATGCAAATTTAGGCAAACTTTTTGAAGAAACATCTTTTCGGTGTCCCGAAGTTTAGTTTCGTTTGTATCGTTCCCGATACCTTCATTTACCTCCATAACCCCAGCCACGCGTACATGCCGGACGGCACACACGCGCGGGACAATACGGGCACCGGCCTCCGCCGGCCGGCATGTTCAATCCGGAAGCCACCTTGTTCGAAAAAGAAGGCCCGGATTTCCAAAAAACAGGCCCGTACGACGTACTGCCGACGTCCGGGTCCTCACTCCCCCATTCCGACGTACGGACACAAGCACATACGTCGTGTTCGTTCGCCGGCCGGGCGGCCGGCCCTCCGTTCCGGCTACTCCTTCAGCCTCACGATGTCGGGAGCCCCCAG
>CATXZX010000072.1 GCA_958404085.1 uncultured Prevotellaceae bacterium
CAATAAGAATAGAGCATTATTGCCGTTTACCGGACACCAATAAAAAAAATCAGGCCCGTACGGTGCGCAATCGCCGTTCGGGTCAGTTCTTTCTTGGATTTAACAAGACGCATAAGGCAGAAGTAGCATACCCCTGTTGACCTCCGCATCATACTGCTGCTATGAAAATTAAGAAATCGAAAAAGTTTTTTTGAATTTATATCCGCGTCGTTGATATTTATTTGTATTTTTGTGATTGTACTTTTGGAATATTAACTTTCCTGATTGTATGGCTTATACATTAGGTCGTAAAGAAAATGTCGGAACCAGGGACAGTACATTGGAAATGAATATAAAAAGGATGAAGAGTAATTATAAATATTTCGCGTTCATATCGTACAGCAGTCACGATACCTTATGGGGAAAAAGGCTGCAACGCAAGTTGGAAGGCTATCGCATGCCAGCCACGCTGTGCAGCGAGCATGGCTGGGAGCGTAAACCGTTGAAACCCGTATTCTTTGCGCCTACCGACATCCAGCCGGGAGGGTTGACGGAGGAATTGCAGGAACGACTTCGCGTATCGCGGAACCTGATTGTCATCTGTTCGCCTCACTCCGCCCGCTCGGAATGGGTAAGGCGGGAGATAGCATTCTTCCACAGCCTTGGCCGTACCAAGGACATTCATTTCTTCATTGTAGACGGCATTCCCCATAGCGGCAATCCTGATACGGAGTGCTTCAACCCCGTAACCAGTACCCTCGGCTTGCCGGAAATTCTCGGAGCGAACATTCATGAGAAGATATATCGTTGGCCGTGGCTCAACCGTGAGCGGGCCTATGTGCAGTTGATAACGAAACTCCTCGGCGTGGAGTTCGATAGTATATGGCAGCGCCACCGCCGGCAGCTACGGCAGAAATTGGCGGCGTGGGTCGTCGGATTTATGGTAGTTATTACAGTTTTATGGGGCGTGTGGAACGGTAGCCAGCCCGTAGACGTGGCTGTATCGTTGAATGAGATGACTGTTCCTAACGACAGTCTTCCGCCCTTGAAAGACGCTGTCGTCACGATGGAACTCGACAATGAGGTTAAGGCGGATACCATCTCGTCCCTTGATTCTCGTATTATCTTCGCAAACATTCCCCGCAAGTTTTTGGGCAAGAGCGTTCGCCTCACGGTGGAGTGCCGCGACTGGATGCCGGTTGATACCTCTTTTGCGTTGACGAATGAGGTGGTGGTCAATATGGCGCGCAATCCGCATAGTTACGGCGAAGTGCTCTTTCGTCTGTGGAGCCGGAAAAATGAATGCGGAGTGGCCGGCGCACAAATCATCATAGCCGGGCTGACGGCTATATCAGATAAAAACGGCTATGTCCGCATGTTCGTTCCGTTAGAGAGGCAAAGTAACCGTTACCGGGTGAACACATCCCTGCCGTTGGAAAGCTATTTCCTTTTTATGCCGACTACGAAGAGTCGCGCATTGCTTGTACTTGATTAAAAGCGGGTAAAAGATGAAAACCGGCATACATCTGATCAGTCTTTTTATGGTAGCCTTAATGACAATGTCGTTGCAGGCTCAGACCATCAGACAGCAGGGAGTGACTTATCGTTACAACGGTAACAACAAGCGCACGCCCATCGGCGGCGTGTATATTAAGGCCGTTACGGCCCATGACGGTGAGGTCAGCGACGAGAAGACAGGGACTTTCGAACTCGCGTTGAACAATCTGAAGATGGGGGCACGTATCGGAAACGTACAGGTGACCAAGCAGGGTATGATGGTATTCAACCGGCAGGCGGTTGATGAGTGGTGCGTCCGCAGGGACCCGCTGTGTCTCATCCTCTGCGATGCCGATGAATTCCGGAAGCAGAAGGACAACCTTATAGCCATCGGACGAAACGAGGCGAAGAAGAAATACGACAAAAGGCTGGCGGAACTGAAGGCTCAAAACGAGGCCAAACAACTTCAGCTAAACGAATACTATAACAAACTCGATTCGTTGGACAAGGAGTATCAGCATGCGCTCAAGCACATGGACGAATATGCCGATGTGTTTGCCCGCATCGACAGGAGCGAGGTGGACACGTTGGCCCAACGGGCCTTGGAACTGTTCAACAGAGGCGAGATAGAGGAATCTCTCCGCCTTTTCGAACAGGGCAATTACATGAAGAAATTGGACGATGCCTTGCGTACGAAGGTGCAGGCACAGAATTTGAGGTTGGTGGCCGATTCTGCTGAAACGCTCGCTGACAAGGATATCGAAGAATATGTAAATAACATCAAGGCTCAAGTTGCTGCTTGTAAGATGAACAACGATTTTCAGAAGGCAGGCGAACTGTTGAAAGGACTTGCAGACAAGATTCATTCGTTAGACGCAATTTGGGAATATGCTCAGTATTGCCATCAACAGAAGGATTTCAAAGTTGCGGAAGATTATTATCAAAAATATCAAGAGCAACTGGAACAAATAAAGGAAACGGATGAAGGAATGTATCAGAGCAATTTAATGAGTTTGCAGAACAATCTTGGCGTTTTATATTACGATACCAGACGTTATGCCGAAAGTGAAGCGATGTATAAGTCCGCACTGGCAATTTATGAGCGTTTATGCAAGTCTAATCCTTTTGCTTATGAATCGAATAGGGCAATAATGCAGAATAATCTGGCCAGTTTGTACCGAGATATCCAACATTATACTGACTGTGAGGTGATGTACAAGTCCGCATTGGCAATCTATGAACGTTTATGCAAGTCCAATCCTTCGGTTTATGAGCCGGAGGTTGCAAGAACGCAACATAATCTGGCTAATTTGTACTGTGACACCCATCGTTATGTTGAAAGTGAAGCGATGTATAAGGTTGCATTGGCCATTCGCGAGCGTTTCTGTAAATCCAATCCTTCGGTTTATGAGCCAGGTGTGGCATTGACGCAGAATAATCTTGGCAATTTATACCGTCACATTCGATGTTATGCCGAAAGTGAAGCAATGTTCAAGTCCGCATTGGCAATTTATGAACGTTTATGCAAATCCAATCCTTCTGTCTATGAACTAGATATGGCAGGTACGCAGAATAATCTTGGCAATTTGTACAGTAACACTTATCGTTATGCCGAAAGTGAAGCGATGTATAAATCCGCATTGGCCATCTATGAGCGATTAAGTAAGTTCAATCCTTCTGTCTATGAACCGTATGTAGCAGATGGACAGAATAATCTTGGTAATTTGTTTCATGGCATCCAGCGTTATACTGATAGTGAAGCGATGTTTAAGTCTGCATTAGTAATTTATAAGTGTTTATGTAAATTCAATCCTTCGGTCTATGAGTCGAATGTGGCAAGAACACAGAAAAATTTGGCTGATTTGTATAACAATACCAGACGTTATGCCGAGAGTGAGGTGATGTACAAGTCCGCACTGGTAATCTATGAACGTTTATGCAAGTCTAATCCTTCAGTTTATGAGCCGGATGTGGCAAGGACGCAGAATAATCTGGGTCTTTTGTATAGAGTACTCCAACGTTATGTTGATAGTGAGGCAATGTATAAGTCCGCATTGGCAAATTATGAGCGTTTGAGTAAGTCCAATCCTTCAGTCTATAAACCAGATGTGGCAATGGCACAGTGTAACTTGGGCCTTTTGTATAGCAATACCAAACGTTATGCCGAGAGTGAGGTGATGTACAAGTCCGCGTTGGCGATCTATGAGCGTTTAAACAAGTTAAATCCTTCGGTTTATGAGTCGTATGTAGCAACGATGCAGAATAATTTGGGCGTTTTGTATAGTGAAACTCGGCGTTATACCGAGGGGGAAGCGATGTTTAAATCTGCACTGAAAATACGTGAGCGTTTATGCAAGTCCAATCCTTCGGCTTATGAACCGGATGTGGCAGAAATACAGGGTAATCTTGGCACTTTGTACCGCGAAACCCAACGTTATGCTGAGGGTGAAGTGATGTATAAGTCTGTATTGGCAATTTATAAGCGTTTAAGCAAATCCAATCCTTCTGTTTATGAACCTGAAGTGGCAGGAACGCAATATCACCTTGGTGTTTTGTACAACGAGACCAAACGTTATAGCGATAGCAAGATGATGTATAGGTCTGCATTGACAATTCTTGAACATTTAGACAAATCTAATCCTGCACTCTATGGGCCGGAGGTGGAGTTGATAAAAGCAAAACTCAAAGAGAAATAGTGCAAAAGTTATGCATGCAGAAGAAAATTGTGAAGTTGGAATTTAACATAACAAGATAAAAAAACTTGATAAAGCGAAAAAGAACGATGAAAGCATTTGTATCCTATATAATTCTGTTTGTAGTAGTCACGATGAACATGTCGTTGCAGGCTCAGACCATCAAGCAGAGAGGTGTAACTTATCGTTACAACGGTAAAAACAAGCGCACGCCTATCGGCGGTGTGTACATCAAGGCCGTTACGGCTAATGGTCATGAAATAAGCGATGCCACTACCGGCGTATTCGATTTGATGCTGAATAAACTGAAGATGGGTGATCGCATTGGAAAAGTTCAGGTGACAAAAAAAGGTATGATGGTATTCAACCGGCAGGCGGTTGATGAGTGGTGCGTCCGCAGGGACCCGCTGTGCCTCATCCTCTGTGATGACGATGAATTTCAGAAACAGAAAGTTCATTCTATTACCATAAGTAGTGAGGATGCGGAGAGTAAATACAAGGAACGATTGGCAGAACTGGAAAAACAAAACCAAATCAAACAGCTTCAACTTAACGAATATCGTAACAAATTTGACTCGGTGAATAAAGAATACTGGAATACGCTTAGGTTTATAGACAAATATGCTGATGCCTTTGTCTGTATTGATAGGAGCGAGGTAGACACGATAGCTCAGCGGGCCTTGGAACTTTTCGATAGGAATGAGATTGAGGAATCACTCCGTCTTTTCGAACAAGGTAATTACATGAGGAAATTGGATGAAGCCTTGCATACAAAAGCACAAGCACAAGAATTGAGACAGGTGTCCGATTCCGCTGACATTCTTACAGAAAAGGATATAGAAAGATGTATTAATAATATTAAGGCTCAAGTTGCGGCTTGTAAGGTGAAAAATGATTTTAAAAAGGCTGGCGAATTGTTGAAGGAACTTGCTGATAGGGTCAATTCTTTAGACGCAATTTGGGAATATGCTAAGTTTTGCCATGAACGGTGGGAATACAGTAATGCGCAAGATTATTATCAAAAATATCAAGAACAACTTGAAAAAATAAAGGAAATAGATGAAGAACAATATGTTGACAATTTTGTTCATTTGCAAAATAATCTTGCCGATTTGGATTTGTATTGTATAAACAGTAAGAGTGAAGCAATTTATAAAGCTAATTTGGAATTTATCGATTCTCTCTTAAAGTCCAAATATTCTGCTAATTATGAATCGTATATGGCTAAGGTGCAGAATAATCTTGCTGTTTTGTACTATAAAAGATTTCGTTTTGAAGAGAGTGAAGCGATGTTTTTGTCTGCATTGAAAACACGTAAACGTTTATCGAAGTTAGCCCCTTCTACTTACGGACTAGATTTAGCAATGACGCAGAATAATCTTGCAGATTTGTATCGTATCCAGGGTTATACGAAGAAGTGTGAGGCAATGTACAAATCCACATTGGCAACATTTCAGCGTTTATCTAAGTTTAATCCTTCCATTTATGAATTCGATATAATGATGAAGAGGGATTATTTTGCCGATTTATGTTATTACTATAATGACTGTTATGATGAGAGTGAGATAATGTGTAAATTATCCAATTCCAATCTTTCAGTTTGTGAATTGGGTATGGCAATGACGCAGAACAACCTTGCCGATTTTTATTATCATTGTCGGCGCTATTATGAGAGTGAGAAGATGTACAAGTCCGCATTGGTAATGTTTGAACAACTATCTAAATCTTATCCTTCTGTCTATGAATTAGACGTGGCAAAGATGCGAATTCGCCTTGCCAATTTATATAGTGAGACACGTCGTTATGCAGAGTGCGAAACAATGTATCAATCAGCATTGGTAACACTTCAATGTTTATTTAAATCCGTACCCTCTTCTGCTATAATAAAAAATATAGTAGAAACGCAAACTCGTTTAGCTGAATTGTACCGAAAAACAGGGAGTTATGCTGAAAGTGAAGCAATGTACAAGGCTGTAATAGCAATATTTCAGCATTCATCTAAATGTTATTTGTATGACAGCGAGAACGTAAAAACGAGGCATGGTCTTGCCAATTTATATAGCGAGACACGTCGTTATGCTGAGGCTGAAGCAATGTATAAGTCTGCATTGAAAATATGTCAACGTTTTCACTTTCTTTATAGTTTACAGGAAGCGATGATACAGACTCATCTGGCTGATTTGTATCGAAAAACTCAGCGTTATTCCGAAAGCGAGGTGATGTATAAGTCTGCATTGTCAATTTATGAACGTTTAAGCAAGTCTAATCCTGCACTTTATGGACCAGAGGTGGAGCTGATAAAAGCAAAACTCAAGGAAAAATAACGCGGTTGTGTGTGGAATTTTATGAATGCGAAATATAATCATGAAGTTGAATTTTAGAAGAATAAGATAAAAGCGTATGGCGACAAGAATTATAGGAATAGATTTCGGAACAAGCACGACCGTTGTACGTATACACAATGTCGGGGCGGAGAACAGGGTTGTACCCCTGACCGTAAACGGGCAAAGGACCGTACCGACAATAGCCTTTCGTCAGAAAGAGCCGGACGGCATCTATTACGGGTATGACGCACGGGCAAAGGTGGACTCCAATACGGAAGGTACGCTGTATGAGAACTTCAAGATGGACTTGATTTCCGATAATGCGGAGCAGCGGGAACGGGCCGAGTTGTTGATACAAGGTTTTTTGAAGTATGTGTACAACCAGTACCTGACGTTGCTGAATGACGGTGTGTTTGATGCGGCCGACGAAACAAAGGTCTATGTGAGCCATCCGGCCAAATGGAACTCCTATGCCCGGACGCTCATGAAGCAAAGCGTTGTGGAGGCCGGGTTCTGTAAACAGGAGAATATCGTATTGAAAGACGAGCCGACAGCAGCTATCCTGGCCGTCATTCACGAACGGAATGTAGAACTGAAACAGGCCGTCATGCTCCATGAGGGCCAGAAACATAGGGCCATGATGATAGATATGGGAGCCGGAACCACTGACATCGTTCTCTGCAGTTATAAGGTCGGCGGCGGCAAACTGGAGATTGACGACATATTTACCTATCCGTCCATCAACACGCCCGGTTTATGCGGCGGACGCGAGATAGACCATGCCATCATGGCCGAAGCGGAGAGGTTTGTAAACAGGATGCAGAAGAATCCTTCCGCATCGGGAAGCAGGGTCGTCAAGAAATTGGGCCGAAGAGTAAAGTACTGGAAGGAGAGAACAGTTTCGAATGTGTTGAAGGGGGGTACAGTACTCCCCGAACCCGATGAAATAGCCGGCTTTAGGGATACGCTTTCGGAATTCGGCATGCCCATCATGAACGAGGGGGAGAGGTTCTCGATCAGCAGGGAATACTTTGAAACCTTTACGAAAAGCCATTGGGAACAGTCATATTATATAAGGAAAGGTCCGCATGTGCCGGCGCTTTTGATAATGTATTGGTATGCCAGGACCAGCATGGA
>CATXZX010000073.1 GCA_958404085.1 uncultured Prevotellaceae bacterium
AAGGTCATGACACAGAAAGAGAAGCGTACCATTGCCATACACGAAGCCGGCCACGCCACCATATCGTGGTTCCTGGAACACGCCAATCCGCTCATCAAAGTGACTATCGTGCCGCGCGGAAGAGCCTTGGGGGCAGCATGGTACCTACCCGAGGAACGCAACATCACGACCAAGGAACAAATGCTCGACGAACTCTGTGCCACCCTGGGCGGACGGGCTGCCGAGGAACTTTTTACGGGACATATTTCATCCGGAGCGCTCAATGACCTGGAAACCGTGACCAAACGCGCATACGGAATGGTGGCCTACCTCGGCATGAGCGAGAACCTGCCCAACCTCTGCTACTACAACAATCAGGAATACTCCTTTAACAAGCCCTATTCGGAGAAAACGGCTGAGATGATCGACGCAGATGTGAAGAACATGATAGCCGAACAGTACGAACGGGCCAAGAAACTGCTGACCGAACAGCGCGACGGCCATGCACGTTTGGCCCAGATTCTGATCGAACGGGAAGTAATTTTTGCCGAAGACGTGGAACATATTTTCGGCAAACGCCCCTGGACCTCACGGACTGAAGAACTGGAAGCCGAAAACGACCAGTCGCAAACAACCGGAGACGAGGACAGCCAACAACCGGCAGACACCGTACAGACCGAAACGCCTGCCAACGAAGATACCGTACCGGCCATTCAACAACCAAATACTGAAAAAAGTGAATAATTTTGTCCTGCGAACCCTCTCGGGAGTGATTTTCGTCGCCGTCTTTGTCGGGGCTATCCTTTACAGCCAGCTGACGTTCTGCATCTTGTTCTGCATCATCACGATATTGGGTGCAAACGAGTTTTACACACTGGTAAACACCCGTCCCGACGTGCAGACCAACCGGGCTGTGGGCACCGTAGCGGCCACCTATCTGTTCATTTCCTTTGCAGCATACAACACCGGAGTTACCCCGGCCAGCGTATTCATCCCCTACCTGCTGATGGTCATTTATCTGCTCATCAGCGAACTTTACCTGTGTGCGGACAACCCCATGAACAACTGGACGTATGCCTTTGCCGGACAACTGTACGTTGCGCTGCCCTTTGCGCTGCTCAACATCATCGCCTTCCGCTACGATCCGACGGTCAACTTCTCCGTCTTCGAGCCTGTTTTTCCGCTGGCAATCTTCATTTTCCTGTGGGTCAGCGACTCGGGCGCCTACTGTGTGGGCAGTCTGTTGAGCAAACGTTTCCCGGCCAAACTGTTCGAACGCATTTCTCCCAAAAAATCGTGGGTCGGAAGCATAGGCGGCTGCGCTCTGGTGATTGTTGCGGCCGTTTTCATCGGCTACTGCTGTCCTGCCACGCTGTCTACCCTTGAGTGGATAGGATTCGGACTGGTTGTATGCATCTTCGGCACATGGGGCGACCTGGTTGAAAGCCTGATAAAACGCCAGCTCGGCCTGAAAGACAGCGGCCGGTTCCTACCCGGACACGGCGGCGTACTCGACCGTTTCGACAGCGCCCTGATAGCCATTCCCGCCGTTGTCATCTATCTGTATGCACTGGAGTCGTTCTGACTAAACAGTAACCCATTTCCCGAACTAATGAACCGGTAAGGCCGCGGCCCTACCGGTTTTTTTGGTCCTCCGTCCGCCGTTTTTTTCCGAAGGACGGCACCACGCACAAACAGCAGGCTGCTTTTTCGAAATAGCTCCGAGGTATTTCGAAAAAGCAGCCTGCTAAATTTATTTCCAACCCTTATGCGTTGCGATAAACCGCTTCTATTTCCACGACATACATATCGTGCAACCCGCCACCGGGCTGGTCATTGTACCAGCGGTCCAACAACGATTTATCGACAAAGCCCTCAGGACAGACCGCCGCCTTATACAGTTTACGGCAGTCCAGCACAAGACGTGCCTGGGCAAAGGTAATGCCACCGTCCGGCAGGACTACGGGCGACAGGCCCGCAGCGACTATTTTGTCCATGTCGCGTCCCGACTTCGAACCACATATCTTGTGTACATCGCGGTGCGCATCTCCCAGGAACGAGAGTGTCAGGCGGTCGCTCTTCTCGATAAACTCGTGCGTGTAACGCTCGGGGCGGACAAAGACGAATGCCACCGGCTTGCCCCACAGGAAACCGGTACCTCCCCACGAGGCGGTCATCGTATTGCAGTCGTCCGGCGTACCGGCCGTCACCAGCATCCATTCGCGAGAGATGGCCGTCATCATGTTTTCATCCAGCAGGGTCCAATCTAATTTCTCCATTGTATCCAATCGTTTTATAGGTTATCATTCAAGCCGAAAAGTCCTCAAAAACAAGGCTCCGGCCCGTTCGGATGCAAAGATACGAAAAACAGGCAAAGAAAAACGGACCATATCCCCATGCCATTGCACAAAAAAACGTATCTTTGTGCCATAGCCTCAAAATACGAACCTTCAACCGATATGCAGGAACGTCATAAAGATCGAAAACAATACTTCGATGAACTGGCCGAGACCAGTGAAAAATACTATATACCTTACCTGACCCGATTCATGCCGCTTGATGCCTCGACGCGTGTGCTGGAGATAGGCTGCGGCGAGGGCGGCAACCTGAAACCGTTTGCCCGCCTGGGCTGTCAGGTCATCGGCGTGGACATATCCCCGTCCCGCATCCGCCAGGCGTCGGCCTTCTTTTCCGAAGAAGGACTTCCGGGTATGTTCATCAACAAAGACATTTTCAAAGCCGACGAGCTGGTGGGGACATTCGACCTCATCCTGATTCACGACGTCATCGAACACATTCCGTTCAAGAAAGAACTTTTGCAACGCGTCCGCCTGTTTCTGAAACCGCACGGGCTGGCCTTCTTCGGTTTTCCCGTCTGGCAGATGCCGTTCGGCGGCCACCAGCAAATCTGTCAGAGCCATTTCTGTGCCCACGCACCGTTCATCCACCTTTTGCCCGCACCGCTCTACAAAGCCCTGCTGCGGAAATGCGGCGAGGGCGACGGCAACATCGACGAACTGCTCAGCATCAAGCAATGCCGCATGACCATCGGGAGATTCCAAAGCCTTGCACAACACGAAAGGCTGCGCATAACCGACCGCCAACTGTGGTTCATCAATCCGCACTATGAGATCAAGTTCGGACTCAGGCCGCGAAAACTCGTCAACATACTACGCTATACCCCCTACGTACGCAACTTCCTGTCCTCGTCGGCCTGGTATATCGTACAACGTGCATAATTTTTCCATTTATCCATAAACATCATGAACAAAAAACAACTTAAGACTCTCGTCCTAACGGCACTATTCGGTTTGTTGCCCGTATTCGAGGCCATGGCAGCCGTCAACACCAAGCCGTTCACCATCCCCGAACTGCGGACATGGACCGGTGCTGAAGGACAGTTCAGCCTGACAGGCCAAACACGTGTCGTGTACCGCGGCAAACAAGCCGAACTGGCACGCGTAGCCAACGCACTGGCTGCGGACTACAAACTCCTTACCGGCAAAGACCTCACCGTCGCGCAAGACAAAGCCAAAGACGGCGACATCGAACTGGTACTCAAAAAAGACAAGAAACTGGGCAATGAAGGATACAGTCTCCAGATTGACGACAAAATCACCTTGTCGGCTCCTACCGAAACGGGGCTGTACTGGGGAACACGCACCCTGTTGCAACTGGCTGAGAGCAATTCCTCGCTGCCTAAGGGCATAGCTACCGATTTCCCCGACTATGGACTCCGCGGCTTCATGTTAGACTGCGGCCGCAAGTACATTCCCATGGCTTACCTGCGCAGCCTGGTAAAATCCATGGGATATTATAAGATGAACACGCTACAGATTCACCTCAACGACAACAGCTTCAAACAATACTTCGACAACGACTGGAGCAAGACTCAGGCCGCTTTCCGCCTGGAGTGCGACACGTATCCCGGCCTGACCGCCCGCGATGGTTATTATACGAAGAAAGAATTCATCGAACTGCAAGAACTGGCCGAGGCCAATGGCGTGGAAATCATTCCGGAGATTGATTTTCCGGCACACTCGCTGGCTTTTACCCAATACAAGCCGGAAATCGGCAGCAAGGACTACGGCATGGACCATTTGGACCTTTTCAATGAAGAAACCTACAAATTCATGGATGCCCTGCTCAAAGAATATCTGGGCGGCGACCAACCCGTTTTCCGCGGCAAGCGCATGCACATCGGAACCGACGAATACAGCAACCGCGACACGGCTGTCGTTGAAAAATTCCGCTACCTCACAGACCGCTACATCAAATACGTAGAGAGTTTCGGCAAACAGGCTTGCGTCTGGGGCGCCCTGACACACGCCAAAGGCAAGACTCCTGTCAAATCGGAGAACGTAGTTATGTCGGCCTGGTACAACGGTTACGCCCAGCCCCGCGAAATGCTGAAACAAGGTTATCAGCTTATCAGCATCCCCGACGGTCTTGTCTACATTGTCCCTGCTGCTGGCTACTACTACGACTACCTGAACATACAGCACCTTTATAAGAACTGGACGCCGGCCGTTATCGGCAAAGAAGTGTTCAACGAAAAAGAACCGGGTATACTCGGCGGTATGTTTGCCGTATGGAACGACCACGCAGGCAACGGCATCTCGGTGAAAGACATTCACCACCGCGTTTATCCGGCCCTGCAGACACTGGCCGTGAAATGCTGGGACGGTAAAAACACCACCGTATCTTTCGAAGACTTCGACGCACGCCGCCTCACACTGAGCGAAGGTCCGGGCGTAAACGAATTGGGCCGCATCGGCCGAACCGAGAAGGCGCTCGTGTTCGAGTGTGCATCGCTGACCCCCAACAGCCGTACGCCGCACACCGAAATCGGTTATAATTACACCGTAGAGTTCGATATGAAGGCCGCAGTCGAACAACCGGGTACCGTACTGTTCCGCTCGCCGAACGCAACGTTCTGGCTGGCCGACCCGGCAGGCGGCATGTTCGGATTCAGCCGCGACGGCTACCTTTACACGTTCCGCTTCCGCGCTTATCCGGGCGAGAAAGTTTCCATCAAAATCCAGGGAGACAACAAGACGACCCGCCTTTATGCAAACGGAAAGCTGATAGACGACCTCAACCGTCGTAAGATAAGCTACGACAAGAAGAGCGAAATGGCACAGGTACGCACGTTAGTATTCCCGCTGGCCGAAACGGGAGCTTTCAAGAGCAGTATCAGCAACTTCCGCGTATACAACTACTGGAAATAAGTCCACCTTATAAAAAAGACCGAAAGCCTCCCGGTTCATATCCCTGGCTTTCGATCTTTTTCTTTATCCGTATTTCTCAGAAAACAAATTGTTATTTTATATTTAACTACTATGAAACTGAAAAAAGTAATCCTTGCATTGCTGGTAAGCTGCACGGCATTTACCGGCTATGCAAAAACGCTCCGCGTTGCCTGCGTCGGAAACAGCATCACCTATGGTGCCGGCATCGCAAACCGGGAGAAAAACAGCTATCCCGCACAGTTACAGTATTTCTTAGGCGACGGGTATGAAGTCCGCAACTTCGGTGTGTCGGGAACCACCCTGCTCCACAAGGGCGACTACCCCTACATCAAGACCCGGGCATACGCCGAGTCGCAGTCGTACGCCCCCGACATTGTCCTGATAAAGCTCGGGACGAACGACTCGAAACCACAGAACATTTGCCACGTAGCCGACTTCAAGAAAGAGTACAAAGCATTGATAGACACGTACCGCAACCTGCCCTCGCACCCGCGTATCGTCATGCTCACACCGGTACGTTGCTTCCTGCCCGACCAGACGCACATCAGCGAAGAACGCATCCGCAAACAACTGGTACCCATCCTGTACGAAATAGCCTGTGAGGAAGGACTCGAAATCATAGATCTCCAGCGTCTTCTGGGCCAGCAATGGGAAAGTTACCTCATTCCCGACCGCATCCACCCCTCTTCCATCGGTGCCGGCTACGTAGCCCGGCATATAGGCGAGGTGCTGCTCACACCGCGTGCGGAGTCCGGTACGAAGACAGGCTTCAGCGGCCGGAAATTCAACTTCTACGGTCACCAGGGCTACGACTTCAAGCTCGACGGAAAGACCGACTGCCGGGTGGTAGTCCCCGAAAAACCGGCTCAGGGCATGCCCTGGGTACTCCGCGCACGTTTCTGGGGGCACGAACCGCAGACCGACATTGCACTGCTCGAACGCGGTTTCCACATTGCCTACTGCGACGTGGCCGACCTCTACGGCTCCGACGAAGCCATCAGGCGCTGGGATGCTTTCTACAACTACATGAAAAAACAGGGACTCAACAAAAAGGTCGTACTCGAGGGCATGAGCCGCGGCGGACTGATAGTCTACAACTGGGCGGCACGCCATCCGTCGCAAGTGGCAGGCATCTATGCCGACGCACCCGTCATGGACCTGAAGAGCTGGCCGATGGGCCAGAACAAGGGTAAGCGCTCCGACACCGACGTAAAGCAGATGCTGAAAGCATACGGATGGACATTGGAGAGCGAAGCGCTCCAATGGAAGAAAAATCCGATAGACCACGCCAAAAAGGTGAAGAACATCCCCATCCTGCACGTTGTGGGAACGACCGACCAGGTAGTGCCTGTGGCCGAGAACACGGATGTGTTCGAACAACGGATGGCCGCCTGCGGTGTCAAACTGAACGTCATCCGCAAAAAGGGCGTCGACCACCATCCCCACTCGCTCTTCAATCCGGCTCCCATCGTACGCTTCGCACTGCGCGCCACAGGACTTTACATCAATCCCTGCACACATCCCTTCTGCGGCAACGAGTATCGCATCGGTGCCGGATGGACTGAGGGGTCCGAATGGCACTCCGTGGCACAGGACATCGTGGAAACCGTACAAGGCAAGCAGCTCGACTGGCTTTGGCTGGGCAACAGCATCACACAGGGACTGGGCGGAACGCGCAAACGGGTCACTTATAAACCGGGAAAAGCCATCGCCGACAAACTTCTGGGCGCCGGACGCTGGGAATCGGCCGGTATCTCGGGCGACCGCACCGAGAATGTACTCTGGCGCGTCGAACAGGGCGGCTACGACGCTTCCAACCCGAAACATGTGGTCGTGTCCATCGGCATCAACAACTACTTTGACGGCGACGAGCCGACCGACGTGGCACAGGGCATACGCGCCGTGGCCGAAGCAGCCAAACGCCACTTCCCGACATCGTCCATCCACGTAATAGGTCTGTTACCCGGAGGATTGAAAGAGGGCGATGCGCTACGCACCTACTACAACTGCGTACGGGCCTCGCTGAACGCCATGAAATGGAAAGGCTTCGACTATATCGACGCGACACCGTGGTTCGTTTCGCCCGACGGCAACATGAAAGAAGGGCTTTACAGTGGCGACGGCATCCACCTCACGGCCAAAGGATACGAGACCTGGTGTTCCCAACTGCTCGAACATGTGCAAAAACAACAACGCTAAAAAAACTTACCTCGGAGCTATTTCGAAATAACTCCGAGGTAATTCAAAAAAGCAGCGGGCTCGTAGGCAATGAGTCCGCTGCTTTCGTTTCGGAAAACTGAGGGCATAAAAAACGGAAGCACCGTCCTTCACAGGTACAACCGTCCGCGATAGCGTATTGAAACCTGCGTGTATAAGTTCTAACTTTG
>CATXZX010000074.1 GCA_958404085.1 uncultured Prevotellaceae bacterium
AACACTTCATAACTAACACATAAACAAAAAAAGGAGGGCAAAAAATGTTTAAAATCATACGAGAAGACGACGTAGTGTATTTCTGTAACGCAGTGGGGGAGGTGTTCTGTTGGGATTTCCATACAAAAGACGGGAAGCCGGACTTGAGCTTGGAGAACCCTTACTCATCGGCAGGGCTGGTCACCGTGGATATCGACAGTGAACGAATACCGGAAGCTTTGCGCAGGGCATATGAAGCCGCGTGGTCTGCAGGCTATGGATTTCCCTGCTACATTGCTCTGGTCGATGGTGTGCCGTGCCTGTTGCTTATAGCAGAGTTCGGCGACCTGCCTGACGACGGAAAAAGAAGCACCGAGCTAAGGGAAGAGAGCGTAGCTTTTGCGAGGCGTTTGGAACAAGACTTGCGCGAGAGCAAAGAAGTAGTGCGTACGGTCGATGTGTTATTCCCTGAGGACGTACGCTCTCCCTTTTGTCAGTGGGAAGTGATAATTGCTGTCCCTGTTGAAGCTGGTAAGGTCACGGTAAAAGAGATGTGTGCTATAAGCAAAGTAGCGTTGCACTGCCTCGATGGGTGCGATACACCCAATGCCAACGTAAAACCTGCCGGGTGCTGTCCGACATGTGATAAGGAGGTTCCCGCTATAGTGAAAAGAACAATTTGGATAAAACCATCCTCCTTTTCCCCGGAGCTTGAGATGATTATTCCCATACCAACGGACAGAGACGATGAGGAATACATCGACGAACTTTTAGATGGGATTCTGAGTACTGAGTTCCGCTACAATGCTGAGTGGAATTTTGTCGATGGGCTGTCCTGATGATGGGAGATAAGCCTAATAAGGAGCGGGTTTTATAAAATCGTAAGCGGGAAAACTCGGCAATTTATTGCCGAGTAGTTCCCTAAGCATAAAGCAGCAACCGATTAAGAATTTCTAACAGGAGGATTGAAAAATGAAACGAACCGGGATAGATAAAATATGTACGTACTTGGAAGAAAAGAAGATTTCCGTTGAAGAAGTCATCCGAATCGCTTTTTACGCAGGCAACCTTGAAGGAAATAAAGAAATCATCGTAGCCGATGAGGAGGCCGAAATGAGTTTAGTCGCAGACGTAAGCGAGGATGTTATACGTGCGTCGCATAATCAACATAACCTTTTCGATTGGTGGGATGTAGTGGAAAAGTCCATATTTCGTCACGCATCAATTGTACGCGATACGCAGACAGAGATTACTGAAAAAGAGCGCTGTGCTCAGTCAAGCGAGCTTGATGAACTACATGCGGGAAGCTCTCTGAAAGTCGAGCATTGGGTATACTGTAGCGGAGATACAAACACGCCGGCATGGGCTCTCTCCTTTTTTTTTTATTGAAATACATTGAAAGGAGAAACTGCTATGAAAACTGGCAAATATGTTTATTTCGACTCACTTGCGGTTGAAGCCACCCGTCGGTGCAATATGCACTGCGCTCACTGTCTGCGAGGCGAGGCGGAAAACAAGGACATCTCCTACGAGGTCATGGACGCCCTGCTGCGCCACGTGGACGGCATCGGCACCGTGACATTTACCGGAGGCGAACCGTCTTTCAACTGCCGCGCCATCGACCAGTTCCGTGAGCTGTGCCTGAAGTATGACATCCCTGTGAATGGCTTCTATATCGTCACAAACGGTAAGGAGAACGTAGAAGAGTTGGCTGTTGCCTCCCTACGGTGGTATGGCTATTGCGCCAAGCAGCAGGATACGGAAATCTGCGGGCTCGCTCTTTCCGACGACCAATTCCATGAGGATATTCCCAATGAGAATATCATGCTGCTGAAGGGTCTCTCCTACTTCCGTGAAGAGGATAAGCGTACTGACTGGGACAGGGTCAACCTCATCAACGAGGGACGTGCAGAAGACCTGTTTGAGACAGATTATCCGAAGCGTGAGCTGGGCAATGAGCGTATTGCGGTCGAGAAGTGGCCGGATGGCGGCGTGGTCGTGAGAGACGGGGTCGTTTACCTTACGGTGGATGGCAACCTGTTGAATACCTGTGATTGCTCCTACGCACACCAAAGCCAGCACATTATCGGCGACGTTTACCACATGGATGACTTCTTCGACGAAATGGTTGCTTTTGCGGAGGTGTCCTGAAATGGCCGCCTCTTGCTCTTACGATACCTCTGCAAATGCATCTCCGACAAACAAGGAACATCTGCTGACAGACCTGTTGGATGAAATTCAGAACATTCTGGAAGAAGGGCTGCATACCTACTGCGAGGAAGACCCTCTCGGTTTGAAACGGCATGACATCTCCAGAAGTTCTCTTGGCTACGTAAGGCAGAAAGAGGGGTGAGGGCGACATTTCTGTCTCCCTTTGCTATTTTGGGAGGGAGAGATAAGCTAACGTCCTGGTGCTGACCAATGGTTCCGTCGGCTCGCATTTCACGGATTTCGCAGCTGGACTGTTGCGCCATCTTTTCCCAAAAGGGCGCGGGGCAGAAAGATATTGCATCAGCGGCACTTCTCGCGTATAATATCAATATATAAAGATGTTTTTTCAGCCGCTTTCAATCTTCTGCTTTCCATGCTCCATACCGGAGTTTTCCCTTTTCCGACACAGTTCGGAGTAACAAAACAATAATGGCAAAAATTAGACACGCCGAATGGGGTGCCTTTTTTGTCTTTAAATAAATAAAACAAAAAAAAGAAAGGAGCTTTTTATGGACGAGAAAAACTGTGTAAGGCTTTATATTTGTTCCCCATTAAGGGCAGAAACAAAAAAACAGGTGGCGAAAAACAGGAGGTTAGCGCTCGAATATGAACTGGCGGTTCGAAAGTGCCTCCAGAATCATTTGCAGCGAGAAGAGACGGAGTCCGCTATCGTACGCACATATGCTCCGCACGGACATATGAGCGTGCTTCTGGACGACGTTTTTCCTGACGAGCGTGAAATCGCCCTAAATACCGGCAAACAAATTCTAAATTTGTGTGATGGTATCGTAGTTTGCGGCGGCAGAATGTCGTCCGGGATGAAAGAAGAGGTAGTGTACGCAGCAAAAAAAGGGCTTCCCATATACATGTATAGTGTCGGAGTTACTGGTGTCCAGGCAATGGCTGTGGTAAGCGAGATTAAGGAGTGTCTTTACGCCGCACGCACTGTAGACGGAAACGGAAGCGTTACTTCTCCCTTGGTAGAAATGTTTTCTCTTACAAAGGATGCGCTGCTGCAGATACCTATAACTAATAAAAAGGAGGACTAAAAAATGAAAAAAAGATGGACAATCAAAGAATTGGCAGCCGTCAATGATGCGCAGTTCACTATGGAAATCCTCAGGGAGCGCCGCAGCGAGCTGAGCAATCTCTATTCCCCTCTCGCACAGCGCCTTGCCAGCGTTATAAATACGCTGGAGGAGATGGCTGCAGCCGGTGGGCTGACGGAAGAAGAAAGGAGCAAAAACAATGGCCACTGAGATGCGACTCTACCGCGTAACGGTTATCGGCAGCAATGCCGAGAGGCAGCACGGGAAAGTGGTGAATGAGGTCACGGTCAAAGTCGGAACCAAGTGGCTGACGGACGATAGAGGCCGCCGCTACTACAGGACTCCGTCTGAGGACGCAAACCGAAACCCCTACTTTCAGCTCAACACCATGTACTGCATGGACTACCGGCTGTATCAGACAGAGCAGGCTGCCAAGGACTATCTTCGGCAAGCGGAACTACGCAAGAAACTTCGCAGAGCGATGAGCAACTTTGACTTCAACGTTCCCCTGCCCGTGTTGGAGAAGGTCATGGATACGCTGAAGGAAAGCGGGTGTCTCGAATGAGCACGAAAATCTTTGACGCTTGGCGCATCAACTCTACCGACATAGGGGAGTTGGTTAAGCTTGGCAACGAGATTCGTGAGGTTCAGAAAAAGTCCTTCGTGGATGCTGTCTACAACTCACTCGATTTCTGCCAGCTCGCCATTATCTTCGCCAAGAAGTCCGTGGAGGACGTCGAGGAACTCAGACCTGCATTTGCATCAATCGCCGCGAACGTCGTTCACAAGTGCGTTTTAATGTACGGGTGGACGCCGTCTTTCACGATGACGGATGCCGCCAGAAGTTCTGCAGAACAGCTTCTGCAGGAGGAGGCGCAGAAACGGACGATTTCACTGACAACGGAGCATAAGAAAACCCTGCTCGATGTTGCCAACGAGGTCTATGAAATCGTCTCCCGTGATTGGCAGGCGTCACTGACGTTTCTCAAAGGCGATAATGAGAGTATCTACATGAAAGGTTTCAATCTCACCAGAGAAACAGCCTGTTTCATCGGCTCTCGGTATCAGAGTTTTGAGTACACAGACCAGACAGAAATGAGCGCTTCGGACTTCGACGAGTACACTCAGTGGTATATCTCCAATGCAAAGACGGAAGAAGAACGCTATGAACGGCTGATAGAAGCCCAGCGTGAGCGCGGAGAACTGTGGGAAAGAGCTTTCGCAGGTCATAGCGTATGGCGCGATGCAGGGCTCTCCTTTTCTCTGGTTCCGGAACGGCTTCAGGAGCAGTTCATAGCCATCCATTTCATCTGCAAAAAGGTATTCGGCGTCGAATCCTAACAGCAAAAAAAGAGCTATCAACAGAGAGCAGGACAACTACCGCTTTGTCACGAGCGTGGAGAGCGAGCTTCTGCAGGAAGTTCAGGAGATGGAGCAGAACAGCCGCTGGCTGCCCGGTGTTCCGTCCAAGAGCATCCACGTAGTTCCGCTGGAGCCAATTGAGGTTCCCATTGTGGTGCAGAAAATCGCTGACGACCCTATGCTGACCCGCAAGGTAACGCTGGATACTGGGACGACAGGGCGGTTCAAATTGCCTGAGCTGCTGCCAATGAAAGGAGAAAAAAATGAAAGTAAGCGAGCTTATCGCCGCATTTGAAGAGAAGTTTGCAGCTACTAAAGCCGAACGCAGTCAACTTATTGCAGAGGGGCGCAAGAAGGATGCGGATAACATCAAGAGTCCTTTTTGGCTCGATGAGGTTATCGTCCCCTTAGCAGAGTCTATCTCCAACAGAAAGGGCAAGAAGCCTTATATCTTGGGCCCTTGCGGTCTTGGTTCTAAGGTGAGCATTACCCTTCACAGCCCCTTCGACGAGGATGGCTGCCGACTGGCAGACTTCACCGACGCGGAATCACTCACGGTCGAGCCGTGCTTCGAGACCACTGAGGGCGGCTCCATCGCGCTGCATTTCCGCTATGAAACCGGCGAGGTGGACACCACCTACCCGGAAGGCTCTCTCGGTGCTTATAACGGGCTGAACCGTGTTACAGAACCCTTGCCCGACGAACCGGACGAGATTTCTAAACTGTTCGTGCCCCTGAACTTCAAGACAAAATAAAGAAAGGAGAAAAATTATGAGAAACAATCAGACCGTTAAGAAAGCTAAAACCCACTGCTGCCCTATGTGCGGCAGCACGGAGTTCTCTGCTCATCAGGTCATTCATGTAGATGTGATGGTGGACATTGAGACAGGGTTCTTCAATGGAAATATCAGCGGTGACATTGGCGCAAACATCTGCGAGGTGGGAGACCCTTACGGGCCTTATACCTGTATGACCTGCGGGTTCCAGTGCGATGAGCTGTCCGAGTTGGAGGGCTCAAAACAGTACGATAGCAATGTGCGAGCCTCTGTATAATCCTTTTTTCCGCTTAGGGCAACACCAAAACAACAATAAAATAGGTTGAATTTATCCTACCAACAGGGTATTCTTTAAGTGAAGGGCTACTCGCGATGTCAACTGCCCATCACCTGAAGCAAGGTTGTGTGGAAAAAACACATCAATCTTTATATGCACTGGAGGTGGCATCATTGAATATCAACACAAACAATATTGTTTCCATTACGGAAGCGAATCAAAACTTTTCCAAGGTTGCACGGCTCGTAGACGAGAATGGGGCTGTCATCATTTTAAAAAACAATGTCCCGCGCTATCTCATTATTGAGTTCGGGCAAGCGGAAAAAGAGCAAATAGCAGCAGACGAAGATGTCATGTCGATTTCCAAACGGCTGATTTCAAAAAATAGGCAGGCATATGAGGTGCTTGCCAAATGAAGAAACTAACAAAAGAACAGGTTCTCATGATTCACAGCGAATTGATTCGTGAGACCGGCGGTTCTGATGGCCTGCGCGACGATGGGTTGTTGGACTCGGCATTGAATGCACCGTTTCAAGGGTTTGGAGATGTCAACATTCTTCCATCACTGCAGCAAAAGGGCGCTCGCCTTGGGCATGGTTTGATTTGCAATCATGCCTTTGTTGATGGGAATAAGCGTATCGGCGCACACATTATGCTCCTGTTTTTATCACTGAATGGGATTGAACTCACGTATACACAGGAGGAATTGTCGGACATGGTGCTGGATGTTGCTGCCAGCAAATTGCGATTTTAAGACGTTGTCGAATGGATAATTAAACACCAAAATTGAAGGAGAGGCGTAGCCTCTCCTCTGCTTTTAAACTTAAAAAGAAAGGAAATATATATGAATACTTATATTAGAGCCGCCGCATCCTTCTGCGAT
Source organism: uncultured Prevotellaceae bacterium (assembly GCA_958404085.1). Taxonomy (GTDB): domain Bacteria; phylum Bacteroidota; class Bacteroidia; order Bacteroidales; family Bacteroidaceae; genus Alloprevotella. Next base: position 6,538 of record CATXZX010000074.1, read on the forward strand.
AAGAACACACTGGTCAAGGTCTGCCGCGTCTGCCGCGTCTGGTCCGAACCCGAACCTGACGGATTAGGTTTAGGTTTGCCATATCGGCGCCGGCGTAAGACCATGTTTGTATCATTTAAAAACATTCACGAAGGCGACAAGCTCAGCGTTTTTGACGGCGATAGTGAGTTCCACTATACTGCAGACGAGGATGCTGCTGAAGAGAGAGATGCGCTGCGCAAGAACGACTCCAACTGGTCTGTGAACGTTACAGACGACAACGGACGCACGAAAAAGCTCTTTCCCTCCGATTTTGCGCCCTATATCATCTACCTTTCAGTAGTCAAGAAAGGAGACTGGCGCGGAAGCAATCTTGTTTTTGAAAGTGTTTTCAATAGTAGCGAAGACATCATCAGAGGGATTCGCTCCATTTTTGAGAGACACGTTAAGGACGAGAGTTGCAGACGACTCTCTGGGGCTGAGCGAATATCTGACATGGCAAAGAAATATCTCACCCCTGAACACACGGAGCAGTTCGGTTTCCGCTTTATTGCGGAGGGCATGAATTTCGTCAGGTCCGACATCAACGACATTCTTCCTAATGACTGTCTGGGTGTCGAACTTACATTTTACAGTTACGAACATGACGAGTATTCCGCATCACCTTTATTCTTTGCCAAGCTCCCGCATCTGGGCGAACACTGTAAGCAGCCCGAGGGGCGTACCACCGTCGCAGACATCCTTCGGAAGCTGGATGAATTGTACGGCGACCTGCCCGTGGAAACGTCGCGCTGGGCTCTGGAGTATCAACTCTGGGCTCGGATGCTGCTGGCGGAAGGCGCGGTCATGCTTAATCCCAAATATCTCGACCCTTCTGCGTGTGAATTTCTGGTGTCCATCGACACACTGGAAAGAACCGGCGACGCCGCGATATTGAGAAGGATTTTCAATATCCCTATAAGCGAAATCAAGGCTGCGTGGGAAGAGCTGTCTGATGATGGTGCTGCCCCATTCAGTTTCGTCTTAAAGTAAAAACGAGAGTACATGCATCGAAAAGAAGGGTTGAACATTATACGGCGATG
>CATXZX010000075.1 GCA_958404085.1 uncultured Prevotellaceae bacterium
GCTTCCTCCACAAGACGTACCTTAAACGGGACCGGCCTGTACACCACTGTTATCTGGCTTCCGTTCCCAAACAGGAATCTCCCGTTGTATCTGTTCTTGCTCAGCAGGCTCGCTTTGAAATTCTCCACGGAAGGCGCTGCCGAAACGAGGGGCTGAACTTTCGGCGTGCATTCCGTGCAAGCCTTGTATTGCCCCGCGTTCTTCATATCGGCGGCCGACATTACGATGCAGTCTTCTCCGCTGCCCTGCTTGCTGCAGCCGCTCCTGTGATACACTGACGTCTCGGAGTTGGCTATGTAAAGCGGTCCGCCGTTCACATCCAAACGCGCCTGGACCAGGGTGTAGTTATCGATGTTGGGAACGCTCAATTCAAAGCTCTCGCCCCGGTCCCCGGTCAGCATCGTCGTCACGGTCTTGGGAGCCACGCCTGCAGCCAACAGGTCCCGTCCTGACGTATCGATATACCGCACGGGGGCCTCCGCCCATGCGCGATAGTGGACCACTATATGCGAGGCGTCCCGAATGCCGTAAGTCAGTGTCTCGTCGTGCTTGTTTTGTATGTACCCGGAAGGATGCGAGCCGTATGTGGTACTTAGTGTGTAATGGGAGAAGTTCATATACTTCCTGCTCGGGGTAGGTATGGTTTCATCATCGTCCCTGTACCCTACCACATGCTTTGGGGGCTCGGTCTCAAACAGGCCCGTTATATCGTCGCCGTTCTCGTCCACATACCTCATCTTGACCTCAGCCCTGCCCCGGTATTTCGCTATTATCGTACTGCCGTCCCGATGCCCGTATGTAAAGGTCCCGTCCTCGTTCAGTATGCAGGAAGCCTCTTTGCCGGGCGTGGTCTTTACCTCGTACCCTTGCAGCTCGTACCACGGATTGTCCGAAGTGGGTATCGTCTCCGAATCGCCCCGGAGCCCTTCCATCTCGCCGACGGCAGACTCCCCGAACTCGCTGGACAGGTCGTTGCCATATTCGTCCATGTACATAAACTTGACCTTGGCACGGCCGCGATACGCAAGGGTTATGGTGGACTGGTCTTTCAATCCGAAGGTGACGGTGCTGTCGTCAGGACCGTCTATAAAACCCGACTCGCATTCTGCGCCCGCTGCGGTGGCTATGCTGTAGCTTTGAAATTCGTACCACCTGTCCATGGGCGTGGGAATGCCAGCCTCAGTATCCCTATACCCCTTGAGCGAGGGAACAGCTTTCTCTCCGAACACCGAGGATATGTCCTTGCCGTTTTCATCGACGTAGACCACGTTTACCATAGCCCAGCCGCGATACCTGTCGGTGATGGTGGAGGCGTCCCTGACTCCGAAGGTGACGGTGTTGTCCTTGGGCCCGTCTATATAGCCCGAGGGCCGCTCCCCTTCCCGCGTCGCCAGCTCGTAACGCTGGAACTCGAAGAAGTCCAGCTCGGGCGTGGGTATCTCCTTTGTTCGCTTGTGATAGCCCTCTATGAACTCCGGCGGCGTAGGGTCGCATCTTGGGACCAGGTCGTTGCCGTACTCGTCCTGATACCGCATCCAGACCGTGCCGCGATAGTTGTACACCACGGTTATCTCCGCATTGTCGTACAGGCGCAGCACGCCGTCGCCGGTATTGGTATCAAAGGTCGCGGATATGGAGGTGAGCGCGTCCGGCGGGATTATCTTGCCCTCGGGCAGCGGATACTCGCCGTTGAGCCTTATCTCCATGTGGTCGTAGGAATAATCGCCTATCTCCTCGGCGCAGTAGACGCTGAAGGCGTCGTCCCTGTTGCCCGCTTTGAGGAATTCTATATTGTCGGGCTCCAGCTCCTTGAAGATGGCGTTGACGTCGTTGAATTCGTCGTCTATGTAGCGTATCTTCACGCTGGCCTTTCCCTGATATCGGACGGTAACGGTGCTGGCGTCCTCGTGGTTGAGCGTTATCTTTTTGTTCGCCGCGTCCAGGGTGGCGCTATGCATCCTGCCGTCCGGGGTTGAAATATCCATGCCCGCGTATTCGAAGGAATAGATTTCCGGAGCGGCTATGTCGTGAACCGAGTCCCTGTCTCCAGATATGATGTAAGGAACTGCATCTCCGATTATGGGCGACAGGTCGTTGCCCTTTTCATCCACATACCTGACCTTTACTTCCGCCTGAGCGGTGTAGCGGAGATATGTGGTGGTAGCGTCCTTAAAGCCGAGTGTCACGGTATTATCGGGATTGAGCGTCGCTGAGACAGGCTCGCCGTTCTTAGTGACCGTCTCCAGCCCGTCGAACCTATACCACGCCTTTTCAGGTTTTACAAAATCCTTCACCTGCCCGCGATAGCCGCTTATTTCGGTAGGCGCATTTTCGAAGATAGAGGCTATATTATTTCCGTGGTCGTCCTTGTAGTCGAAATAGGTCTTGGCCTTGGCCATATAATTCAACTGCAGCACGCCCTTTTCGTCACGCCCCATGCGCAGCGTGATTCCGTTATTGTTGGCCGACACGACTTCCGTTGCGGCCATGGTCTTATTCAGCTTGTGCGAACGGTATTCGTACCATTCGAACTCCGCAGGCTTGCAGAGCACGTCCTCAGTGAACAGGCTATACAGCCGGGTGTTGTACCCGGCGGGAGGGGTTATTGCAGCGCCCTTTTCGTCCACAAGAGAAACCCTCAGCTCGCGAGAAGAGGTAATCCAGAACAGCCACCGGCGTTCCCCGCCTCCTCACAAGTCCCCACAGCCTTCGAGCATTTCCAGCATGACCGGCTTCCCGTCGTCCGGGAAGGATATACTGCCGGACAGCGTATTGTGATATGTGTGCGGGTAGATGAGAGTCGCATTGGTCCCCGGCATACGCGAAGGCTTCAGGTCGCGCTCGCGGCCTGTTTCGAGATAGTACATGAGGTCCTTGCTGCCGTTAGTCCAGTCTGAGTTGCCCCACACCTCGTCAGCAGTAGCATGGCGGCGGCCCACGTCTCCTATCTGGAGAGGGCCTTCGCCGCCCGTAGGCGCAGCGTTAGCCGTGCTGTAATAGTATGGCTGCGCCGCACGGACGAGATAATGTATGGCCGTGCCGTAGCTGCCGTGGGTATTAGACATGTTATACGAAAAAGTCACCGTGTTATCGGCATTGCGCTTGAGTGAAAAGCGATATGTGCCCGACCCGAACGCCGTATGGACCTCATCCTGTGAGGAGTAGTCCTGCGCTGTCATTATGACGACCACACTGGATACCGCCCTCACGTTGGGCAGCGAGATAGAATACTGGTCGCCCGACTTTGAAATGGCGTAGGTCTCGCCTCCCACATTGGCGGTGGTCTCGCCTTTATTTATTCTCCCCACGTCATTGCCGATATACAGGTTGACCATGGCGTACTCGGAAGTAGCGGACCAGGAAACTGTGGCCGTATCGCCTACCGAAACCAGCTGGTCCGGCGTCTGTATGGTACATTTGCCCGTGTTATCGGTACTCGCCATGACGGAGTACTTCTCCGCAAGAGTCAAGGTGACGTCCGACTGAACGGATTCGATTGCCAGTGAATAACTGCTGCCGTTGTTCTCTATGCTGTAGCTTTTGCCGCCAACTTCCACGTCAAAGAACCTCTGCCCGGCGTTTCCGTGGCGTTCGGAGGAAGCCTCTATTGTCCCGGTATCTGAGCCTATTTTCAGAGTAGTCCCTGCAAGCGACATCTGGTCGTTGCCGTCCCACCGCAGCGTGACCGCAGCGCCGTCATCCACAGTTTGCGACTCCTGGCTGACCAGCGTTATAGTCGCGCTGGGCACTATGGTAACGGTATGCCGTGCGGACGGGTCCAGGTCGTCTCCTTGGTCCTGGTCTTCGGGTCCCCTCAATGGCCCACCCAATACCGTATTGAAAGAGTCGTCTACGACGCTCGCAGCGCCGCCTGAAGAGGTATCGTCCTCCTGATTGACGGGAATTACTCCATTTTCGGCAAACACATGTCGGGTTGGCATAAAGACAAGCAGCGCTAACACCAGGCTTGCGGCTCTTAACCAAAAACAACGTTTTAGGTTGCCCTGCATCTTCACGTTCTCCTTCCTTTGGTTTGTCTTTTGTTTCCCGGGGACATTACCTCTAATGTCCCCGCTTTACTATCGGCTGCTGCGTGTGTTCGCTACCAGCCGAGCATCGCCCGCAGTTTCCTTATCCCAAAGAAGCCCAGTACCGTAACGCTCGTCACAAAGGCCGTTATATGCCCGCCTATGAGCGTATTGTTCTCCGCCCCGGTCTGCACCAGGGGGCTGTCCTTGATAACGTATGGGTTCGCGGGATTGACGTAGGTGGACGTTATTTCGAGCTTTATCACTTCATTGGACAACGCATATCCCTTGGGCGCTGCCGTTTCCTTGATGTAGTACCTTCCTGCCGGCATGCCTGTGAATGTGACCGTACCGGACGTGGTCGTATCGTGCAGCGGTGTGCATGCCGCACAGTGGGTGTAATTGCGGGCGTCCGTGGGCGACACAGTGGATAATCCGGGCGTACCGGCAATCTTTGTGCAGCTCGGGTTATGTATCGTCCTTTGGGTGTCCAGGACCAGCGCAGGGGTCACGCCGGTGGTCAGCGTCTTGACCAGCACGTTGTTGTCTGCCCTGTACAACGAGAAGGTAGCCCCCGACAGCTCCACAGAGGTATTCTTTGCGTCCACTTTTCGGACGGGGACCCTGATGAGTTCATCGGCGATGGTAGTCGCACCCGTCACCTTGCCGTCGCTGCCCACTTCAAACGCAAAGCTGTTGACGTTCAACGTATATCCGCTGGGCGCTGCGGTCTCCTTGACCGTATACTTGCCGGGCATCAAATGCGACACCTTTATCTCGCCCTTGTCGTCTGTCACTGCGGAATATATGTTCTTTCCCGCGCTGTTGTATACCGCCAGCGCCGCGCCCTTCAGCGGCGCATTGTTGGCCGCATCCACTTTCTTGATGGTCGCGTCATGCCAGAGCAGCTCATTGGTAATGGTAGTCGCGCCGGTCACCTTGCCGTCGCCGCCCACCTCAAAGGTAAAGGTGTTGCCGTTCAGCGCGTACCCGGCGGGCGCCACGGCCTCTTTAAATGTATACTTGCCGGGAAGCAGCTGGGGGACCTTTATCTCGCCCTTGTCGTCGGTCACGGCAGAGTATATGTTTTTCCCAGCGCTGTCGTATACCGCCAGCGTCGCGCCCTTGAGCGGCGCATTGTTATTGCTTGCATCCAGCTTCTTCAGTGTCACATCGTAACGAAGCCGTTCGTTGGTAAGGGTAGTCGTGCCCGTCACCTTGCCGTCGCTGCCCACCTCAAACGCGAAGCTGCCGGCATTCAATTTATAACCGCCCGGCGCTGCGGTCTCCTTAAACGCGTACTTGCCGGGGAGCAGCCTGGGGACCTTTATCTCGCCCTTGTCGTCTGTCACAGCGGATAAGACGTTTTTCCCCGCGCTGTCGTATACCGCCAGCGTCGCGCCCTTCAGCGGCGCATTGTTGACCGCATCCAGCTTCTTCAGCGTCACATCGTACCGGAGCGGGTCGTTGGTAATGGAAGTCGTACCGCTTACCCTGCCGTCTCCGGCAACATCAAAGCTATAAGTGCCGTCCTCCTTTGCGTATCCCACAGGCGCGGCAGTTTCCTTGAAGGTATACTTGCCGGGCTTCAGGTTGGAGATTCTGACCTCGCCATTGACGTCGGTCCTCGCCTCGTGAACCTTCTCCCCGGCCTGGTTGTATACCGTTATGGTGGCGCCCTGTACCGGCGTCGTCGTCCCGGTCTGGGTCTTGCGTATGACCACCTCGTACTTCAGCGGCGTGTTGCTGAAAGCGGTAGTACCTGATATCGAGCCGTCTTCGTTCAGGGTGAATTTAAATACTTCCCTGTTGAGCTCATATCCTGCAGGCGCCGAGGTCTCCTTAAAGGTATATTCGCCGGGGGTAAGCGGGATGGTCAGCACCTCGCCGTCAGCGTTGGTAGTCCCCTTGAACACCTCAATGCCGTCCTTATCGTATACGGAGACGCCGGCATTGGATACAGGCGCCTTGGTCTCTGCATCGTCTTTGGAGATTCTGACCTGCCTGCCTTCGCGGGAGTTGGTTATCTTCACGACCGGGGTCGTGGTCCCATCGTTGTGGACGACGAACGGGATTTCCGCGTCATTGAGCTTATACCCTGCCGGCGGCACCGTTTCCTTGGCATAGTAATTGCCTGCGGCCAGGCCCTTGACGATGGCCTTGCCGTCGGCGCCGGAGGTCACGGTAGTCACCTGCTGGTTGTCGCCGGCGCGATAAACGCCTATCTGCGCCCCCGCTACGCCGGCGCCGGTATCCGCGTCTACCTTTTGTATCTCGACTGACGTTTTCCTGTTGGTCAGGGACTGTTCGCCCGTCACGGTGCCATCTTCGTTTACGATGAAGGTGTGCTCTTTGTTGTCCAATATATATCCGTCGGGCGCTTTGCCCTCGACGAATACGTAATTGCCGGGGTCCAGCTCGCCGGTGGTGACCTTGCCATCCGCATCCGTTACGCCACGGAACACTTCTTTGCTCGTGGCCTTGTCCTTTATGACAATCTCGGCTCCGGGCAGCGGGCGTCCGTCATCTCCCGTCTTGGATATGACCACCTTTGCGCGGGCCCCTGCAGCAAAGTGCGGCTCCTCAAGCTCGTCTCTCGCAGGTATAGTCTCTATGACGCAGCCCAAGCCAACAGACTGAACGGCGCTGTTATTATCGCTTTCCAGCATTCGCCCGCGTCCATTTTCGGGCATCGCCCTGCCGTTAGGCGTTTTCGCTTCAAGCTGCAGCTTGAACGACGGCACATTGCCGCCTGCAAACACGTAAAAGTCCTGATTCAAAGCGACGTTGGGGATATCGGACATGGCGGTGACATTGCCGTTTGCGCCAATCGTAGTGGATACGAATTTACACTTGCCTGCGCCCTCGCCCTTTATTGCGATGCTCAGGTTTCCTACCTGTATCAGGTCGGAAGTCACCTTGTACGGACCGAACAGATATCCCTTGCCGCAGCTGTCGGCTTCCGTCGTCTCCCTGACGCCGGGATTGTTGCCGTACAGCCTGTTGATTTTGACCGAGCGGCCAAACGTGTGCTGGGAATAGTTATTGTACTCTCCTCTTTCCATGCACAGGTAGTTGTACAGCTTTATCAAATCTTCCGGACCCTTTGTCATCTGAGGCCCCATATAATTACCCGGGTTTCCCTTGAGCGCCTCTCCCTCGTGATACCATATCGCCATCTGCACCGTCCCGAACACCGCCTGGACCGCATATGTCATCAGGAATTTTTCACGCGACCCGAAGATTTGGATGTATTGTTCATCCACGGTCGGGTTTGACGCCTTGAGATTTTCGTAAAACGCGTCAAGGCTGGCGCCGGCGTTGCGCATCATCTCGTCCATGGGTATAGCGGGCCAGCTGTTTTCCAGCACCCACAATATCTTGTTGTGAGCTCTGTCGTTTATCCACGGCTTTACCGTCCATGTCGAACCACCCGCACCCGGATAATCCTTAGCCGCCTTTAAACAGTAACCAACGAACTTCTCACCCTTCTGAGTAGTGACCTCAAGGGTTCTCATAGGGGAAGAGAATATGTATCTTCCGAGAGGCGCCCCGCTGCCGTCTATCATG